>JANNJI010000149.1:0-8888 GCA_031405795.1 Gammaproteobacteria bacterium | reverse complement strand
CCCATGGATAGGCTTTTCAACGCACGCAGTGAACTGAAGCACTGTTTAACAATAGCTTTAGCGCTGTTTGTTCTTGCTCTTCGCGGAGGGGTGGTTTTTAATCCTCTGCAATAAGGCCTGCCCCTGCTTGGCCTCTTCAGTACCTGGATATACCTTCAGTAATCTTTCCGCCGTTTTTTGCGCATTGGGCATGTCATTGAGCTTGTAGTAGCTCTCCGCGACTTTGAGCATCGCCTCCGCCAACTTAGGGCTGCTGGGATAGTTATCAATCAGTTTTTGATATGCCAAAATGGCATCTTTGAATTGCCCCTGTGCAAAAAAGGCCTCGGCAATCCAATACTGTGATACATGCGCATAACGTCCCTTCGGGAAGTTTTTAATATAATTGCGAAACTCGGTGATGGCCTTCTCATAGCGCTGGTCGCGCAGGTGATCGAATGCCTGCTGATAAGCCTGTTGATCATCCTCCGCAGCAGCCGCACTATCGGTTTTATCACCCATGGGTTTGTTCACGGGCGCTTGGGCTGAATTAGTTGTAGTGGGCACGGGGGTCGCTGTATTCGCGACGGGCTGACCTTGTGTCAGTTTTTCTAAATTCAATAATCGACGATCGATATCAATATACAGATCGCGCTGTTTCTTGTTTATCTCCTGTAATTGATGCGCCTGTGACTCTTGTTCACCACGAAGCAACTGAATTTCACGCTCCAGGGTTTGAATACGCGATAACATCTCAAGAATCTGGCTATCGGCAATAGCCTCTAGTCGGGTGATGCGTTCTTCCGTGGAAAGACGAGTAGCATTATTACCAGCCGTAGTCGCGGCAGCAGCAGTGTTGGTTGCGGGAAAGCTTGTACTTGCAGCATCAGCCTCAGAGCGCGGGCGCATATCTACATCACGCGCCAACGCTCCAGCTGATATCGCTCCCCACAAAGTAACAGCACTCAATACCAGGAGGGAACGATTCATAACAATTTAACGCTTATTGACCGGCAATTTCTACGCGACGGTTTTGTTTCCAGGCCGACTCATCATGACCTTGCACAGCCGGACGGCTTTCACCATAACTGGCGGTCTTGACTTGATCACCACTGGCACCTTGCGACAGCAACGCATCTTTCACTGCTTTGGCGCGACGCTCACCTAAGGCCATATTGTATTCCACCGTGCCACGTTCATCCGCATGCCCTTCCAGCGATACCTTCTTGCCACGATTTTTTACTAACAATTTAGCGTGTCCGGCAATAGTCGAACGATCTTCAGCATGAATGTCGCTCTTGTCGAAATCAAAATAAACCGTGTTACCGATGGATTCTGATGCAGACGGTGCAGTGGTGCCAAGACTGTCACCCTTAATGCTGGATGAATCTTTTCCCGTCGCTGCCGCTGTTGTTGTGTCTTCTTGCTTTGTCGACGTACCGCACGCCGTTATGGTGCCCGCGACAAAACCCACCATTAACAGTTTTTTCCAAGCCTTCATGATAATCTCCTTACTTTGTATGTGAATAAAATTAATTAATTTGTCTTAAACGGTGACCACGCCGGTTGGCGGACATCACCCGATTGAAAACTCAATCGTTGCTTAGCCCGGCCATCCGCAGAGGTAATCACCAGCATACCCCGACCCTGCGCCTCTGTCTCATACACAATCATCCCACCGTTAGGTGCAAAACTGGGGGATTCATCGAGCTGTGTATCGGTCAGAATCGAGAATTGGTCACTTTCCAGATCCAGAACCGCAATCCTGAATTTTCCCCCACTTCCATGTACAAACGCAACACGTTTTCCATCCGGCGCGACATTTGCCCTGGCATTATAGTCCCCGTCAAAGGTCAGGCGTTGAACCGTACCGACGGTGCCGTTGGTATCGACCCGCACCCGATATATCTGCGGTTTACCCCCCCGATCCGAAGTGAACAGTAAACTCGTCCCATCCGGCATCCAGGTGGCCTCGGTATCGATGGCATAGGTATTGGTGACCCGCTGTATTTTTTGAGTCGCCAGATCCATCACGTATATTTCCGCATTGCCGTCCTTTGACAAGGTCAGGGCGAGGCGACGTCCATCCGGTGACCAGGCCGGTGCATTATTGAGCCCCTGGAAGGCAGCAATGCGCTGAACATTTTTGCTAACGATATTCCTGACAAAGAGTTCCGCATGACCTTTCATAACCGTTACATAAGCCAGACGAGTTCCATCGGGCGACCAGGAGGGAGAAATAATCGGCCAGGGGGACTCAAACAGGACTTGTTCGTTATAACCATCCACATCCGAGATGGCCAAGCGATTGATGTCTTTACCGGCGCGATCTTTAGTAATAGTGATATACGCAAGGTAAGTATCAGACGCGCCACGCTGTCCGGTGATCGTTTGATAAATGACATCACTAATAATATGCGCCAGTCGACGCAACTCTTCTGCCTTGACCTGATAGCTTTTTCCCACGGCGACAGTGCCTTTAATAATGTCCACCAGCTCAAACTGTACGTTGTAACCACCGCGCGGATCCAACTGAACCTTACCAACAACAATAAAATCAGTGCCTTTGTTTTTCCATAAGGCATGATTCACACCAGCGCTTTCTACCGGCCGCTCAATCAAATCCTTGTCGGACAATGGTGCAAAACGACCACTGCGAGCCAAATCGGCGGCTATCACATCGGTCAAAACAACCGGTGGTTTGGCGGTTGCGTCCCAGGCAAATGGCACAACCGCGATCGGCATCGCACTATCGACACCCTCGGTAATATGGATCGTCAAAGCGGCTTCAACAGGAGGCAGCACCAGCAGTAACAAACCCCCTAAGGCAAAAATAATTTTTTTCATCATGATTAAGAAAAAACCGTGTAAATAGGCGTCTAGTGTAAAATAAAAGCAGTCAATGTGAAACAAATGATTTGATCATCCACCATAAAGATACATTAGTCCTTTCCTCCAAATCGAAAAAGTAAATCACGAAACACGTCAAACAATCCCGCTTCCGGGGGTGGCAATGGTAGCGGTGAGGCCTTACGCACTGCGCTCTCAACGGATCGATCAAACACGGGATCACCACTGCTTTTTACCAGCTTGATATTCACGACATCACCGCTGGGTATTAAACTGATCTGCAAATCACAAACCAGGGTTGATTTGGCATTCGGCGGTTCAATCCAGTGGCGTCGCACATGCGCATGGATGATGTCGCGATACTTATCGACAATTGTCTGGCGCCGTTTTTCTTCTTGCTTGCGGCCAATGGCGTCAGATTCTTGCTGCTTGCGTTCTGCCGCCAGCGTCTTCTGTTCATCTTCCAGGCGTTTTTCTTCCAACGCCACCTTCTCTTTAAAGGATTTTTCGCGTTTGGTCTGCTCCTGTTTCAATTCATCCTGACGGCGTTTTTCCTCTAGTTCTTTTAAACGCTTTTTTTCCCGCTCCTGATCAAAGGCGATTTTTTTGCTTTGCTGGTCACGTTTTTTTAGTTCTTCTTCTTGTTGTTTACGCAAATCCTGCAACTGCTGTTGCTGCTGGACTACTTTCTGTTCCACCTCACGCTGTTGCTGCGTCTCTGCATCGCTAATTTTTTTCATCTCCTCGTCAACTTTTTTCTCGGAGATCGCCTTTACTTTGATCGTTTCTGGCGTACCTGAAGAGGAAACCGGTCTTGATGTCCAATGAAAACTCATCGCGATCAATGCTATCAACATCGCATGAACAATAATCGCCCCAAACAAATAGCGCGGATTGTCTTTAAGTATGGAGAACATCGCTGTGCCTAGCGGGAATTACTGGGTTTGGTAATTAAACTAAAATCATCAATACCTGCCTGTACCAGCAACGCCATGGCATTGACCACTTTACCATAATCCGCCTGGGTGTCGCCTTTTATCAGAACGGGGATGCCCGGTTCCAATTTACGCTTGGCACGCACCCGCGCCACTAACGTATCGGCATCCACCGGCTGACTGGTGTCTGAGCCGAGATTGACATAAAGTCGACCTTGCGTGTCAACTGAAACGATGATGGGTTTGCTGTGTGACTTTTCCACTGCTTTGGCTTTCGCCTCGGGTAGCTTTACCCGAAAACCTTCCATCAGAAATGGGGCGGTAACCATAAAGATCACTAACAACACCAACATAACATCGATATAAGGCACGACGTTAATCTCAGCCATGCGTTTTTTACGAAAATGTGGGTTGGGTTTATACATAAGAAACTGCTCGTATCATCGCATCAGGAACTCAGGCACGTGCCTGGCGTTGTAATACCGTGGAAAATTCTTCCATAAAGTTATCATAACGTCCCATGACCCGTTCCAGATCATTGGCAAAACGGTTATAGGCAATAACCGCCGGGATTGCCGCCACCAAGCCAATTGCCGTTGCAATCAATGCTTCAGCAATACCAGGGGCAACTGTTTCAATCGAGGCGGTTTGCATTTTACTCAATCCCAAAAAGGCATTCATGATCCCCCAGACGGTACCTAATAAGCCAACATACGGACTGGTCGAACCCACTGTCGCCAGAAATGACAAATGTGTTTCAAGAAACTCATACTCGCGATTGAGCGTGACCCGCATGGCACG
The DNA here is from genome assembly GCA_031405795.1 of Gammaproteobacteria bacterium. Lineage (GTDB taxonomy): Bacteria > Pseudomonadota > Gammaproteobacteria > UBA6429 > Thiohalophilaceae > JACQBC01. Next base: position 4,323 of record JANNJI010000149.1, on the reverse strand, counting down.
CTGCGCACCTTCGAGAATAAACGATGGATCACTGCCGGTTTGTTTTTTTAAATGAATAAATTCACGGAATCCGGCCTCAAAGATCGCCTCCAGGCCATGTAATTTGTCACGCCGTTCGGAGACTTTGCGATACAACTCACCCAGTTCAATGCCGGACCAAAACCGACGTTCGAACTGTTCCGCATTCTTGCGGGCGCGTTTTAATATGGCGCGCTTGAGAAATATGATAGTCCAGGAATACATCGAAACAATTAATAGCATGGCCATGACGATCTTCACCACTAAACTGGCGTTTAGAATAAGATCAATGATTGAATGATCCGTAGTAACTATCACAACATCCCCTTCTCTATTGTATTTTGGTTTTTAGTTTCTGTGGAATAGCAACCGGTTTAAACGACGTTGTATTCACACACACGATCTTGACCACAGCCTGACACAATGCCTCGTGGGTGTTTGCCCGACGAATGAGTTGTTCCAGTTTGATACTCGCCCCGCCCAATTCAGCGACTTGCACGGTTACCGTTAACGCATCATTAAACCGGGCGGGTTGCAGATAATCGATTTGCACGGATCGGACAACAAACACCAATGAATATTCCTGCAGCAATACATCCTGTTCATAACCCAGCTCGCGCAACCATTCGGTACGCGCACGTTCCATAAACTTCAAATAGTTGGCGTAGTACACCACACCACCGGAATCGGTGTCTTCATAATAAACCCGTACCGGCCAGCAAAACTGTTTCACGATCACCCACTCCGCATGGCACGCGCATTATATAAGGTATATTGGCCAACAGGATGAAACCAAGTACACAAATTGAGAAATTAGGATATCAGCTCTGCGAAAACAAATCCAAGACCGGTTGGCCAGTCTCCGGACGCGCCGGTGGAACCCGCCCAAGATGTTTATAAGCATGGTTAGTCGCCATTCGTCCGCGAGGCGTCCGCATGATAAATCCCTGTTGAATCAGGAAAGGCTCCAGCACATCTTCAATTGTGTCCCGCTCTTCGCCAATGGCCGCTGCCAGGTTGTCCACCCCCACCGGCCCACCGTCAAACTTTTCAATGATGATTAACAATAACTTGCGATCGAGCATATCGAAACCGCCTGCATCAATATCCAGCATATCGAGGGCTTTTTGTGCCACTTCAACATTGATATGGCCATCGCCTTTCACTTGGGCAAAATCACGCACACGTCGTAACAATCGATTGGCAATGCGTGGCGTGCCGCGCGAACGCTTGGCAATCTCCCGCGCGCCCGTGTCATCAATGGCGATGGCCAATAACTTGGCCGAGCGCTTGACAATGACCACGAGGTCTTGTGTGGAGTAGAACTCCAAGCGCTGCACTATACCAAAGCGATCCCGTAGGGGGGAGGTTAATAGTCCCGCGCGCGTCGTTGCACCCACCAAAGTAAACGGTGGCAGATCCAGTTTGATCGAGCGTGCGGCTGGCCCATCACCGATCATGATGTCAATTTGATAGTCCTCCATTGCCGGATAGAGAATTTCTTCAACAATGGGGCTTAAGCGGTGGATCTCATCCACGAACAGTACATCGTTGGGTTCCAGATTAGTCAGAATCGCCGCCAAATCTCCGGGGCGTTCTAACACCGGCCCGGAGGTGTGTTTCATGTTCACTGCCAACTCATTAGCAATAATGTGCGACAACGTGGTCTTACCCAACCCTGGCGGCCCAAAGATCAAGACATGATCCAATGCCTCATGGCGTGAACGCGCGGCCTCAATAAAAATCGCCATTTGTTCACGCACCTTGTCCTGACCAATGTAATCCTGCAACGTGGTCGGCCGCATCGCCCGATCCAGTGTTTCATCACCGCGCAATTGCGCACCGGCTATCAAGCGATCATTATCCATCGTCGCACCAGACTCCGACTTCATTAACGTGAAATGGCCAGCCGCAATGCATCTTTGATGATCGCCTCACTGGTCTTACCTTCTGTTGCCACTTGCTGCATTAGACGAGAGGCCTCCTGAGGCTTATATCCCAACGCCAACAATGCACTCAAGGCCTCTTGCGCCGGACCGGCGTGACCACTGATCTGCTTGCCCATAGCCGGCAAACTCGCCGTCTCGCTCTGCCAATCCGCCAATTTATCCCGCATATCAATCAACAAGCGCTCGGCGGTTTTCTTGCCGACCCCGGGGATACGCGTCAACGCCACCGCATCGTTTTGCTGTACGCAGTGTACGAAATCATCAATGCTCATGCCAGACAAAATGCCCAGCGCGAGTTTGGGGCCAACCCCGTTAACCTTGATTAAACTACGAAACAGTTGCCGTTCACGCTCACTGGCAAACCCGCATAACACATGCGCATCTTCGCGCACAATCAAATGGGTATGTAAAATCACTTCCTGGCCGAGTTTGGGTAATTGATAGAAGGTCGACATCGGCGCCTCCACTTCATACCCCACACCCTGCACATCAACCAGTACATGCGGTGGGTCTTTGTGTACCAACAAGCCCTTGAGACGACTGATCATGTTAGCCCTTTAAGCGCCAGCGTGATGAAGATCGCGTCGTCCTGGTCAATCGCCCCAATTGGCGCAGTGCGCTACGCGAATGTCCATGACAAATCGCCACCGCCAGGGCATCCGCTGCATCTTCCTGTTGCTTCTCTTTTAAACCCAATAGTACCTTGATCATGTGTTGTACCTGGAGTTTGCTGGCGTTGCCACGCCCCACCACCGCTTTTTTGATCGCACTGGGGGTATATTCGATCACTGGCAAATGCCGCAGCGCCACGGCGGTAATGGCGGAACCCCGCGCCTGGCCTAACTTCAAGGCGGAATCGACATTACGCGAGACAAAGACGCTTTCGATAGCCACTTCATGGGGAGTATATTCCGCAACGATCTCATCCACTGCACGAAAGATATCGTGCAGCCTGCCCGCCAGATCATCGCCCTTGGTACGAATACAACCGTTAGTGATATACACCAGCCGATTCGACTGCATCTCGATGACCCCGTAGCCGGTGATATGCGAACCCGGATCGATGCCGAGGATGCGAATCATACAATGCCCACGACTGCTTTAGGGAAGGCAAAAAAATAAATCGATGCAATCATGCATCAGGAATATAAATCGCGGTGCGCTCATGCTCAACGGCATCCCCGCTATCGTAGGTAAATATATGTTTACCCACCTTGATGGTATCCCCATGTTTTAATAATTGTTTGCGCACCGCGCCATCATTAACATACGTACCATTGGTGCTTTTAAGATCTTCGATATACACGTCATAATGATCCGCCAAATATTCGCTTGGCTGACGGATAAATTGTGCATGTTTGCCGCTGATGGCAGCATCGTCGATATAAATATCATTATCGGGGCGACGACCTAATGTCGTGATTTTTTTCTCCATGGGGTAGACGTGTAAAGTAATACCCTCATGCGTCATAATCAACCTTGCCATGATGCCCTCTTCCGTTTATTGGGCTTCAACAAACTGTAACTTCATGCCTGCCACTTCAATAATATCGCCGTGTTTCAGTGGCGTACTTTCCGCACCAACGGGTTGATTGTTCAACAGTGGTGGTAAACTACTACTGCCCACACCGCGCATTTGCATCAGGTGGTATTGCGCACCGCGTCGGGCAATCACTGCAACCTGAGTGCCTGGCGTGCCCACGGTGGTATAGGCCTTGGATAAAACAATCTGTTCCCCTGTTTTTGTGCCACTTAATACCTTCACTGTGGCCCGTTTGGCAACGGCAGCTGCCGCCGCTGCGGTGGCAAGAGAACTTACTGCTCCCATAGCTTTGGGCACCGCATCGGGTGAAATAATGACGGTACGTTCAAATTGCTTGGCGCTGTCATCCACAAACTTCAGTTCATGGCGGCCTATTTTGACGCTGTCACCGTGATTGAGCTGACGTTTATTCACTTTTTTGCCATTGAGCAACACCCCGTTGGTGCTACCCAAATCTTCGACATAAATATGTTGGAGCTTGAGAAAGACGGCATGTTCACCGCTGACCGTCGCATCACCTTCCAGGACGATATCATTGTGTGGCTTACGCCCCACGGTCGTGCGTTCTTTTTCCAAACGATATTCGCGAATGGCAGCCCCATCGTGTGTCAAAATCAATCGCGCCATACAGGATCACTTCCTTCAATTATCTGTTAATCAATGCTTTGCTATCTCACCACTTTCGGATGACGACAACCCATGCTGGTCAGAATAGGCCTCGTGGAACGTCACTAGAATAACCGAAATATTGTCGTTGCCGCCACGGGCATTGGCGCCTACGACGGCCCCTCGGTCGCCAAGCAGCTGGTCGGC
>JANNJI010000148.1:0-12951 GCA_031405795.1 Gammaproteobacteria bacterium | reverse complement strand
GGTCGGCAGGGACCTCCCGACCCTGCCGCCGATCCGGTGGGAGCTGGGGCGGGACAGCACCTCGCTCGATGCGAGGCGCGCGCGGTCGGTGTCGGAGCGCCTTGATGGTGGAGGCGCTGGCAACGCTGTACAGCGTGACCGGTGAGCAACAATATTTGCACGACGCGCGACGTGCCTTTAGCTGGGTAGTACAGCATCGGCGTTTGCAGGGCGGCGGATTCGGCCACGACGAAAATGATCAGGCAGGTCCGTATCTGGCCGACAATCTCGCGGTGTTGCGCGCGACGTTGGCTTTGTACACAGTAACCGGTGAACGTTTGTATCTGGCGCAGGCGCGTGAGGTGGCGGATTTCATCGATAAGACCTTCCGTGATGTCGGCAAACCCGGCTTTAACAGTGCAGCAAAAACAGGCCTGCTCGCACCGGTGACTAGTATCGATGAAAACATCCCGCTTGCCCGTGTACTGATTCGCGTTCATCACTACAGTGGTGAGCTGCGTTACAAACAAATGGCCGAGGTTGCGCTGCGTTATCTGGTTACGCCGGAAATTGCCTTGTCGCGGTTGACTGAAGTAGGAATATTACTCGCGGAGATTGAACTCAGTAATGATCCAACTCACTTGACCATCGTTGGCCACAAAGATCAACCGCAAGCTTTGTTATTATTTAAAGCCGCATTGGCCTATCCGTCGATCTATCGCCGAATTGAGTGGTGGGACATGCGTGAAGGCGGAATGCCAAATCCAGACGTGCAGTATCCGGCACTGGATAAGCCAGCCGCCTTTGTCTGTACCGATGGTCGTTGTTCACTGCCGGTGTTTCAATCCAAAAAATTAACGCGCGTGGCGGATACCTTGACCAGACGTGCGAAGGCAGCGCACTAACCGTGCAGTAACTTTAAAATACGTGTAAAAGGCGTATTGGTGTCGAAGCGGGTGTGTTAGAAACCTAGCAAGAGAAAAAACAAAAGGCGGCTTACGCCGCCTTTTGATGATAATTATTTGATGATTGTGTTAACAACCTGTTACACCTGTAACGACTGCACTGACCGGGTCCGCAGCATTGGGTGTATATATCACACGGCAGTCTGTGGCATTCCCGCCTTGCGGTATGTAGGTCACCGTACCGGTAACGGTTGCACAAGGCGCGGTGATGGCGTAACCATCAGGGTTGGGGACCGCAACCTGGATACCAGCACAGGTCGGTCGGCCGCCCATGCCAATATTTGTATTTTCAACCAGTACAGCGACACTGGTGCCGCTCATGTTGATCGTGGCGGCGGCTTTATTGCCATTGACAATATATTGTGACTGGGCAAGTGCCGCTGCTGCACGCAAGCCACCCGCCACACCTTGCACACTCGCCGCACGCGCATTGGTGGTAACGTCAATAAATTTGGGTAGAGCGGTGGCGGCGAGCAGGCCAAGAATGACAATGACCACGACCAGTTCAATTAATGTAAAGCCGCGTTGTGTGTGCATAAGTTACCTCGTTAAATCCTGTGTTACTGTGCTTGCGCACGCTGAAACTGTTTTGGGTCGAGGGGTTCACTCAACCATTGATAGGTCTCAACCGCTTGTAAGCGTAAGCCCTTCAAGGTGTCACCCGCGTCAAACCGTCCATTACGGTTGTTATCGTCATACACCGGCAGGATCTTTAATTCAGCACGGTCATGCCGGTTGCTGGCCGTGACAAAATATTCTTGATTACGAACCCGATAGATCAAAGACTTGGATGGCGTATGGAAATACCAGCTGCCACCGGGTAGTGAATCCGGCTCGGTTTTGTGGGCGCCATGATAATTCTCCGGCTGTTGGGCGAGTAAGTTCATCGGATTGGTGTTGACGTATTTTTTCAGGCCGGGGATGTCGCCCTTGGCGATGTGCTCGGCCATGGCCAAGGCCATGGCGCTTTGCATAATGCCGATAACTTGCTGCATCGAGGCCCGTTCCGCCTCGACTTCCAGGCGCAACAGGCGATCAACGGCAAAGTACAGCAAGGTGCTGATGATAATAATAACAATCACCAGCTCCAGATAAGTAAAGCCCCGCGCGGCACGTAAAGAGACACGCATGTTATTTGCGGACCACACTGGTTAACTCCCACATCGGCAAGAACACGCCCAATGCCAGGATCAAGACCATCGCACCGATGATGACGATCAGAATCGGTTCAATGGCGCTGCTTAAGTTTTTTAAACGGAAATCCACTTCGCGGTCGTAATAACTGGCGACGTTTTCCAGCATGTCATCGACCATCCCGGTTTCTTCACCGACACTGAGCATTTGGATCGTCAATGGTGAAAACAATTGGGTATTGGCGGCGGTGCGGGTCAAGGTGTCGCCGCGTTCGATGCCGTTGCGCATTTGCCGTATCTTGTCGCCGACGTAGGCGTTATCCACCGCATTAGCGACCACATTTAATCCTTGAATCAGCGGTACACCGCTGCGCAGGGTCAAGGCAAAGGAAGTGGCGAAGCGCGCCAACAATGCTTCATATAACAAGATGCCCACCACTGGCAGGCGCAGCTTAAAGCGATCCCAGTTAAAACGACCCTGCGGTGTGTTGATATAACGGCGCGTGCCAATAGTGGCGCCGATTAATATCACGAGTAACAGCGGCCAATAGTGCAGCATGAAATCAGAAAAGCCGATTAGCATTTTGGTTTGCCAGGGTAGCTCGGTTTTAAATTTGGAAAATATTTTACTGAAGGTCGGCATGACCCAGATGTTGATCACCACCATCGCCACCGAGATGGCGCCGATCACCATGATTGGATAACGCATCGCTTGTTTAATTCGATCACGCGTGTCTTTTTCACGCTCGAGGTATTGTGACAATTTTAACAAAGCGCCGTCCAAATCACCGGACTGTTCGCCGACCTGGATCATGCTGATCATCAGGTTATTAAAAATCTTCGGATGACGCGCCAGTGAACTGGCCATATCGCGGCCACTCTCGAGGGTGGTCGCGACATCGCGCAAGACCTCGGCCAGGACCGGGTTGTTGATATTTTCAGCCAAGCCGTTAAAGGCACGAATGATCGGCACACCGGCATGCAACAAGGTGTGTAATTGGCGTGTGAAAAAAATAATGTCACCCAGGTTGGGTTGGCGCCGGGTTAATAATTTGCGCAGCTGAGCGAGGGAAGAGACCTGGACATGGGCGGCGAGAATTTCAATCGGTGTGATGCCGTTGTTTAATAACTGTGTGGCGACGGCCTGTTCCGATGCGGCATCAAGCAGGCCATCAACCGCATCGCCTCTGGCATTGCGTGCCTTGTAGTGAAATTGGGCCATGATTATTACTGCTCCGGCGCTGCTGGCGTAGTCGCCGCAATAATGTCTTCTTGATCGAGGGCGCCGGACACGCGAATCACCTCTTCAAGTGAGGTCACCCCTTTCATGGCATATTCTAACGCATGATGGAAAAAAGGCTTGAAACCAGGGCTTTTCTTCGCTACTTGCGCAAACAACACATGATCCTCACGGCGCAAGGCGTCGGTCAATGCATTATCGAATTCAAGAAATTCAAAGACGCCGATACGGCCGTGGTAGCCGGTATTATTACAGTGAGAACAGCCTGGGCCATGGTAAAACTTCAAGTCACGTTGTTGTATTTCGCTCAACATGGCTTTCAGCCAAGCCATGTCCTGCGCTTCGGGTGAATAGGTGACGCGACAACTTTCACATACCTTGCGTACCAAGCGCTGCGCAATGATGGCACGCAGGGCGGTGGCAACCAGATAACCTTCGGCACCCATATCAATCAAGCGATGCACGGTGGAGATCGAATCATTGGTGTGCAAGGTGGATAACACCAGGTGTCCGGTCATCGCGGCGCGTAGACCAATCTCGGCGGTTTCCTTGTCGCGCATTTCACCGATCAACACAACATCGGGATCCTGGCGCAAGGCGGAACGTAACACCCCGGCAAAGGTCAAGCCGATCTTGGTGTTGACTTGAACCTGATTGATACGTGGCAGGCGGTATTCAACCGGGTCTTCAATGGTAATGATCTTCGACTTGGCATCATTGAGTTCGCTAAGTGCAGAATACAAGGTGGTGGTTTTACCGCTACCGGTGGGGCCAGTGACCAGTACCATACCGTGCGGGCGATGAATATTGCGCCGGAATCGTTCCAATACATAGGCGCTCATGCCCAGTTGTTCCAGATTTAACATACTGCCGGATTGATCCAACAGCCGCATGACCACCGACTCGCCCGCCTGGATCGGCATGGTCGAGACGCGCACATCGACACTGCGATCACGCACGCGAATATTAAATCTACCGTCCTGCGGGATGCGTCGTTCGGCGATATTCAGGCCAGCCATTAACTTTAAGCGTGATACCAGGGCCGGGGCGATGCGTTTTTCCTTCATGATTTGCTCTTGCAACACGCCATCGACACGTTGGCGGATGCGCAGTACCGTGTCATCCGGTTCAATATGAATGTCGGAGGCGCCGATTTGTACCGCATCTTCAAAGATCGATTGCAATAATTTCACCACGGGGGCGTTAGTGACATCTTCGTTTTGCACCAGCTGTGCCAAATCGAAATCACTGTCGGACAGTTCGGACTGTAGTTCCTCGGCAAACCCGGTTATTTCACTGCTGCGCCGATAGAGCATATCGATGCTAGCCAGTACCTCGGATTCACGCACGACGGCGAGCTGGAGTGGTCGCTTGAGGACACGTGCCAGTTCATCATAAGCAAAGATATCGGTAGCATCCGCCATGCCGATCAACAAACTGCCGTCCGAATTGTTTTTTAAAGCGATGGCGCGAAAACGCCGCGCCATGGTTTCGGGAATCATCTTGATCGTTTTGTCATCGAATTGATAATGCTTGAGATCAATATAGGGAACTTGTAACTGGCGCGACAACAACTCTAATACTTGTTCTTCTTTAACAAAGTTTTTTTCAATCAAGACACGGCCGAGTTTGGTACCGGATTTTTTTTGTTCGGCCAGGGCCTGTTGCAGCTGCAATTCAGTGATCAGACCTTGTTCGACCAACAAATCACCGAGCCGGATCTTTTTGCGCTGGGCGGGTTGGTTCATGCTAGTCCCTTAATAGGTAATGGATGCCGAGGAAGACAAGTCTATTTAGCGACAGATCAAGGAGTTAACTTTAGTCCTGGGCGGGCGCCGGATGCACAATAATGGGGGGAGTGCGGGGCATACAATGGGTATCACCAATACCCAGGTCAAGAATCCCGGCCGGTACTGGCAAGGTGATTGCCGGAAGTAACTATCCGGGCGTTAAGTTATTTTGTTAGGCGTTAGTTGGCTTAATGTTGGAAATAGTCACGCGCTGTTTGCCGGTCAGGGTTAACTCAATCTCATCAACAAACAAAATATTGATTTTTACGGTTTCGCCCAATATTTTGCGAATCTCAGCTTCGATGTATATGCGATTTTCATCACTAAATCGTTCGTTTTTTACGATTTTTACCTTTAATTCATGCAGCGAATCCTGAATAACCTGAAAGCGATTAACGCCAGTGATATCCATCATCAAACGAATAAAAAATTCACCCGGCAGCATGTGACCGTCGCTGGTGTAGATCTGATCCAGCTTTCGTCCGGAAATATTTGTCAATAACGGCAAACCCCTGTTACAGCCACATTGTGCACCGCCTAACGCGGCGATATCACCATTCACATAACGCACGAGAGGAAACCCATAATTGTGCAGATCAGTGATAACAATATTGCCAGGTTCGTGTTGTACCGGGGTGCCAGCGTCATTGATGGTTTCAACATACAAATGATCGACGTTGATGTGCAGGCCGTTGTGGTGCTCACACTCTGCGCCAATGAGCATGAATTCCCTGCAACCATAGGTATTGGTGGGGGTTACACCAAAGGCACGTTTTATGTTTTGTCGTTGAACGTCATAGAGGGCTTCTGCCCCGGTGATGATGGCGGTGGGTTTATAAACCGACAAGCCATGACGAATTATAAATTCAGCCAGGCTGTTAACCGGCGCAACATAAGAGACGATCACCTCAGGCTTATAGCGGTTAATTGCCTCCACGTACTCGTGGAGGTTGGTCGCGGACATGTAATGCGTATTGATAACCTTGCGGTTCAGCAGTTTGCTAAAAATACTGTATTTGATTTTACCCAGTGCGGATGGCTTACCCACATCACCGCCCCATAAATACAAGGTTTTTCTTCCCATGCGACCACCGGTCCAACCATAACCGCGCCACATCACCGCATTGCGTCGTTCGTAGCTCTCGCGCGTGTATTCAAATACCATGGGCTCGCCGGTTGAACCGCCGGTTGATTTGCGCAGATTTGTCTGCCGATAGCCATCAGCGATGAGCTTATCGTAGTTGTCGCGGATATTTTTTTTTGTCAGCAGTGGTAACCGGGAAAGATCACCGGGTGATTGTATGGCAGCGACGCTGATCCCGTTTCGTCGCCACAACTCCTTATAATAGGGGACATGTTGTTCACAGTGCGCCAGGAGCTGTTTCAGCTTGAGCCATTGCATTTCCTGTAACTTGTTTTTATCCAGCCACTGGTTGCGCTGATATTCGTTAATATAGCGGAACGTTTTTCTGCCCAGCAGGCCCTCATAAAGCGGGTAAATAAATTGTCCAAGCAGTGTTTCATAGATCATTGCAAGCTCTCCGGGTATTTTGCCTGGGATACAATTCGGCGACGCATGCCGCATTTTGTGCCGTGGCAGGCGAGGCTGCCTGCTATATCGTAATCCGAAAATCACGGACCCGCCAGTTAATACCAGCCACGAATTACGGCGCGGTGAAGAGAGGCCGATCATGGTTTTGCCAGGAGGAGCCCGGCAAGAGACTTGAAAAAAGGAATTTATTCGGGTTGCAAATTTCCTATCAATTGCCAATTTGTATCTGGATCACCGCTGCTGTGACGGCCTGATTAATATCGTTTACCACGTACACCAGATAATCAGTGGAGTTACTGATGCCAGCCGGTGGTGTATACGTCAGTGTTGAACCATTTAATGTTACCGTACCACCCAGGCTAGTGGTGGTATTCGACAAGGCATAACTCCGCGGGTCATTATCAGCGTCACGGCTGAGGGAGGTTAAGTTAATTTGTTTGGCGCTATTCGCTGACGTGGTAATAGTGACAAAGGCGGCGTCAGGCTGATGATTACCTGCGCCAAAAAGTACCGCATAGGTGCCGTTGAGATTGCGGGCCGCACTCGACATCACTGTCGGCTCAATTCCTAAATAACCATGATAATCAAAGGCACCACAGATGTCCGGACTCACCGTGGCGCTGGCTGTTGTTACGCGTACACCGCCACTCGCAATAGAATTGCTCTTCGATACATTCAGGCTATTAAACAGAGCAAGTGAGTTTGCTGGCGTACTGAGTGGACACGCATCACTGCTGTGCCATGAGACATAGGTTGGCCGTTGTACATAACCTGGCTGTAGATTGGCAACCCCAGGTTTGCCGACGTATAAACGATTAGCAAACAGGTCGCTCGTGACGGGGCCTGAGAGGGCAATGCCATTGGCAATCAGATTTTGTGCAACAACCGACATGGCGCCACGGCTGGTACCGGAGAGAAACAGCGGTAAATGATCCGTGTTCACATCACGCGTCACAGCAAGAATATCGACGGCATGATCCGTTGAGATTCGGTAAGCATCAACATCAGCGAAGGTATCGATAACACCGGCGGTGGGGCGATCAGACGGGCGGTCCATGGCGATCACCAGATAACCTGCGTCTGCCAGCAGTTGTGAACTGCGGACCACAAAATTTCCACCCACGGTGGTGCTTGCACCAGTGCTGGCATTACCGGTGATGTTCATATTGAGATCACCGCCGCCAATCATAAAGACGACGGCCTTGGGATCGCTGCCATCCGCAGGACGCAGTGCAACATATTTGACGGTGACGGGATTATTATTTCTATCAATACGGGTGATAACCTCACCGTAAAACGCACAAGGGTTGACGTTAATCCGGACGCCGAGCGTCCCATCGGTATTGACAGTACTGGCTGTGGTACATCTCGCATAATTCGTTGCGTTGTAGGCCCTCACCAAGGCAGTACCATTCACCGTCTGACCGGCAGAATCGGATACCGTGTAGTTGAAACTGTCAGAGCCACTAAACGCGGTACTGCTGGCCTGGTATCTGAATTTATTTCCCACCAGTGAAACGGCGCCATTGGCTGGCAAACTGGTTGGGCTTACGCTGAAGGTATCCCAGTAATCCGGGTCATTAATCGAGGGGCTGCCACCGTAGCTAAGATTGGCAGAAAACACCGCGAAACCCGCGTGGGTTGCCGTCGGTGCATGATTGATCGCAGTAACAATTGCCGAACCCACAACGGACAACCCGGCCGCATCCGTTGCACGGAAGGTAAAGTTGTCACTCTTGCTAAAGAGGCTATTTGATACATAGCTGAGCTGGTTGCCCATCACGCTGGCCGTGCCTTGGCTTGGTTGCAGCTCAATCGTATAAGTATGGATATCACCGATATCCTGATCGGTAACCGTTGGGGTTATTGGCGTCCCAATACCCCTGTCGGTAGCAATGCTTGCACTGACGGCGGTGGGCGCGTGGTTGATCACGGTGGCGGTCGCCGTGCCCACCACGGATAAACCACCGGCATCAGTAGCACGGAAGGTGAAACTGTCGGTGCCGCTGAATGCCAAATTCGGTAGATAGGTGAGTCGATTTGCTACCACGCTTGCCAGGCCATTGGCGGCGGGTGTAACAAGGGTGAAGGTATGTGTATTGCCGCTATCAGGATCAACCACTATTGGGGTGACGGCGGTACTCAGTACGCCCATGTCTGTGGTGATCGTGGCGCTGGTCGCAGTTGGTGCATGGTTCGTGGTCGGTGGTGGTGGGGGCGGAGTGCTGCCACCGTTGATAGCGAGGATAATGGCCGCAATGATCCGTAACAATAAGTCTCGTAGTAAGCTGAGCAGGTACATATCACTTCCCCCTGAATTTTGTGAAAGGCCGGATTAAAAAAACGGCAATAGGGCCAATGTTACACAAGCCAATAAAAATGTCACAGCTGATTCCGTCTGCGCATGGATAAATATTTTTGTTCATCCGCGTAAGGATTTACTCGGTTTCATTTTGCAATCTAGGTCCTGCAACGTACCTGTTACGCGGCCCAGGCCGGTTGTGATGACGGCGCATTTAATCGTGTGAAAATAACAATAAATTACCTGGCGCCGACAAAGCCGGTTTGCCGCCAGGCCTCGTAAACAACGATCGCGACGGCGTTGGAGAGGTTGAGGCTGCGGTTGTTAGGTAACAAGGGGATGCGCAACACATGATCGAGTCCAAAGTTTTCGCGGATCAAGAGAGGCAGGCAGCGCGTTTCCGGGCCAAACACAAAGGCATCATCTGCCGCATAGGTCACGTCGTAGACACTACGTATGCCGTGTGTGGACAAACCAAATACGCGTGGCGGTTTTACCTTTTGCATAAAGTCTGGCAGATTAGCATACGTTTTCACCGCCGCATACTCACGGTAATCCAGGCCCGCACGTTTTAATTTGGCATCGTCGAGAGTAAATCCCAACGGTTCGATCAGATGTAATTGCGCACCGGTGTTGGCACACAGGCGGATGATATTACCGGTATTGGGGGGAATCTCCGGTTCGAACAGGACAATATGAAACATAATAACTCAGCGTGATAAATAGACGGCATTGTTGTATCACAAAGCGGGGGTTGGCAAGTTAAACTTACCGATAAGAGATTTATTAATAAAAGTAAAAGCGCAGCGCTTTACTTTGCCTGTTCCACTACGAAGGCGCTGTAAAAAAACGCCTTGTCTAATTGAAATAAATTATCCGCAACGGCATCCAGTGATTGCACGCGGTGGGAAAAATCAATACCGGCACGGCGCGGGGTTAACATATTCCAATACACCAAACGTGCACCGGGCGCAGCAGCCACCAACAGCTTTGATAGCAGGGCATGATATTCAGTCCCTGACATGGATCCAAAAATGTCACTGAGGTTAAAGCCATTAATGCTGTGGGGTTTGATGCTCGAAAGATATTTATCAAGCGAACACTGGCGCCACTCCAGGCGATCCAGGTTGGCGCGGATCGCGGCAAAGTTTTCCTGGCGCAAGGCATAGGGTAACGCGGTGGTATGCTGGCCAGTCAGGATCCATTGTAAATAAGGATTATTTGCCGGATTTAATTCAGTTAATACATGGTGTGTGCGTTCCAACACATGCTTGGCAACGCTGCCTTCGACATAATGAAAGTAGCTCGGGTCTGCGCCGAGCCGATGCATGATGAATCGGCAGAAAACCACTTTGAATAACAGCCGCCAACGCCAATTGTTCCAGACTTTTTTATAAAACTGTTCACGCTCGGCCGGGGTGCCACCCTTCAGTAACTGGTTGATGTGTTTGCGGCTGTGAATCAGCGGCAGAATATTCCTGCGAAATAGGGAAAAATAACGCTCGAATTTACCGGAGGCGGCAATACCATAGGAGATGGCCTTAAGGTTGGCGTCCCAATAGTTACGATCAGTCTCAGCCAGGCAAGGCCGACAGCGTTGGTACAATTCATAACGCCGGGTGCTGTGGCGCGAGCCCAGCAGTTCCAGCATTTCCGCATGGGTCAAGGTACGGTAGGCGGCGACACGTAAGGCCAGACAGGAAAGCTGCGCAGGATTCGAATCCAGGGCAATGACACGTTTGGGTGAGCGACTGAGGATCGCCAGGGCGTTATCACCGGCGGAGGCAATGGATAAATAGGTTCCTTCAGAATTCGGTTCCAGGGCATCAATGAGGATGTCTGTGTCTTCCCAGCACTGTCCATAATGCATTTCAGAAATAGTTTTGCCAGCAGCGGTCATCGTTCCTCCTTATCTGGTTTTTATGTGGTTTGATGATGGCTACGTGAATGTTATAGCCCCTATTCATGCTGTGAGCAATATCACAAACATCAATCCGGAAAATTAATTGTTACGCGAATTTAAGTCATTGTTGCAACGAAAAGAACAGCGCGGCAGCGCTGGGTCTATAGATAGCTTTAGGCCGACCCATGGCTGAAATAAGATAACAACCTCCTGTTACGAATGGTTTCAGTTGCGTAAATCACAACACGACTCAGATACGTGATTGTGGCGGTTGAGCTATGACCCAGTAGCCATGTACTCTTGGGGTATCAAGCTGGTAAACACAGTAACGCGCAGAACAGTTAATATTATTGCTGTGTTGCGGCGTGAGCCGCCTTATAATTAGTACCGACAGAAATGACCATGACAAACAGCCCCCCCAACCCCAACCCCTCCTACCTGCAGCTGGATTTTTGCGGAATGCCTTTTGCCACGCCCTTGGTGCTGCTATCCGGCTGCGTGGGTTTTGGCGAGGAATATACCCGGGTTGAGGGTTTTTCACATTCCGATGTCGGCGGGGTATGTTTAAAAGGTACGACCTTAAACCCACGCCTGGGTAATCCACCGCACCGTGTCTGTGAAACCCCCATGGGTATGCTCAACGCCATTGGCCTGCAAAATCCCGGTGCACGCTATGTGGTGGACAAGATACTGCCGACGCTGGATTTTGCCGAGACCCGCTTTATCGCCAATGTGTCCGGCTCCACGGTCGAGGAATATTTTGAAGTGACGCGCATCTTTGATGATTCGCCGATCGACGCGATGGAGATCAATATTTCCTGTCCGAACGTGAAGGAAGGCGGCGTGCAATTCGGCAATGACCCGGAGATGTCGGCGCGAGTGGTTGAGGCGTGTCGTCGTGCAACCAACAAACCGTTGATCACCAAGCTGTCGCCGAATCAAACCGACATTGCACACAATGCGCGACGTTGTATTGAGGCAGGAACCAATGCCTTTGCCGTGATCAATACCTTAACCGGCATGGCGGTGGATATAGAAAAACGTACACCGGTGATTGGCAACAACCAGGGTGGGTTATCCGGTCCGGCGATCAAACCCGTTGCATTATTAAAGGTGCATCAAGTGCATCAGGTGTGCAAAGCGCACCGGATACCGATCATCGGTCAGGGTGGGATTACTAACGCACACGATGCACTGGAGTTTTTAATCGCCGGTGCCAGCGGTATCGGTATCGGCACCGCCTTGTTTTACGACCCGCTGATCTGTCCCACGATCAATGCCGGTATCGTTGCTTATCTCAAGCGTCATAACCTGACCAATGTCAGTCAATTGATCGGCAGCCTGCAGTTACACGGTGCCGCTGCAAAACCCAGTTGCGGTATTTAAGGATCGATTTAACCAGGTCATAGCACTCTTGCTGTCATCGACATAGCCGTCTTGCGCAACACCGTTATTCAGTGACAACACAGCAGCAAGTATGACGATCACAACTACCCTACTGCAAGTGCGGCAAACTGCAAGGCAATAGCGCTACCGCCTAACACAACAGCGCCACCCGCCACCCGCAGGGGTTCATTTTTAGCATAGCCAAACAAACCAAAAATGACGGCCAGACTACCCAGGCACGCTGTAGCAATACTGATCATTTTGTCTGTGTCCATTGTTGATGGCGGCTTGGGTGTTTCTGCTTCCTGGCCCTGGAGAGCGGCAATGGTTGCATTTTTTATCGCGACTGCCGCATCAGCAACGGTTCTCGCGGGTGTCTATGGTCATTTTGAGCCACCATGAACCCGACACTTCGATCCAGGGCGAAGCGATTGGTTTAGGCATCGCTCACCAGCTCTTGGTCCACGCCTCAAAACCGCGCCGCATCGCCAATTCTGCGTCATGTAAGTTCAACCTCGTTCTTCATGCTTCCTTTTTGGCCTGTCCGATGAACTTCAAGATCGGCACGTTCTCAATCGCCGAGTACGAAAGGGCTCCAGGCCCGCTAGCGTTCGCTGCCCGATAGTATACCACTCCAAGACGCCTATTGACGCTCGTGATCACGCACTCTAGCGGAGTGCGGTAGTCGGCCTCAAGGTAGC
>JANNJI010000147.1:0-2878 GCA_031405795.1 Gammaproteobacteria bacterium | reverse complement strand
GTTCGCCCATTTTGAATCCCGTGATGCACTGTTGATAAAAGTATTAGAGTTTACTGCGCAGGATTTCAAGGTTAATGTTTTCGATAAGGCGATGTTACACAAACGAGGGCTGGAGCGTATCCATGCACTGTCACGTTATTGGTTGGCGTGGAGCAATCAGCCCAGCGGTGGCTGCCCTTTTATGTCCGCTGCGTTTGAGTTTGATGATCGTCCGGGAATGATACGGGATGTTCTCGTTAAGCATGAAAAAATGGTTCATCATATTTGGGAACGTGCCGCAAAAATTGCAGTTGAAGAAAATGAATTTAAAGCAGCGACAGACTGCAAGCAATTTGCCTATGAAATATTTGGCAATATTCTGTCATACCATATTTATAAACGTCTGTTGAACGATGTTAAAGCCAGTCATCTTTATAATGTTGCGTTCAACAATATCATTTCCAATTATACAAACTAAGCCGAGGGCTATATGCAGAACACCGTCAATTTTATCGCGAGCAAAAAGCACGACCGTACTATCGCCTCGGCATCGACCTATTTCCTGACAAAAATGGCATTTCGTATTGCGCCTGATAAAGTGACCAGGTTTATGCGTGAAAAAGGTTTCGCCATTAAACCCTTTCATTTGTCCGAAGGGCAGCGCGAATTGCAAAAACAGGCATACAGTTTCTATCTGAAATTTAACGACAACAAAATAAAAGTATTTGAATGGGGGGCAGGACCAGCCATTCTTCTGGTACACGGCTGGGGAGGAAGAGCGTTACAGTTGGATGCCTTCGTTTCCACATTAGTCAACCAGGGATTTAAGGTGGTTGCCTTCGATCAGAAAGGACACGGTGAAAGTTCATCCAGTTTTAGCAGCTACCCGGAATTTGTGCGCAGTACAGAATTAGTGGCAGCTTATTATGCCAATTCACTGTACGGGGTAATCGCTCATTCAATCGGGGCTAACTCCATGTTCAAAGTAAGCGAGAATTTCAACCGCCAGCTTAAACTGGCGGTGGTTGCGCCGGTGGAAAACTTCCTTGGGGTGCTGGAAATATTGAGAATGAAAATGGGCGTCTATGAAAAACTATTCGCGCAGGTTGTCAGGCAAATTGAAGCGGAAACTGGCTTGTACTTGTCCGAACTGACCGTGTTTGATTACGGGAAAATAAATAAACACGATGTTTTGTTGGTGCATGATAAGTTTGATAAGGTAAATAATATCAACGCCAGTTATGACATACACCAGAACTTGAAAAATTCAACGCTGATGCAAACAGAAAAACTGGGGCATTCGCGGATACTGAGTAATAAAGAGGTAGTAGCAAGAGTGGTGTCGCATTTTAATCGTGCCCACTCGTTGCTCGATCATTAACGGTTTGCCGAATAATGCGTTCTTTAATGAAGATTCTCCAAGCCGATGAATGTCGGCTGCAAGTAACAGATTGATTGTATGGATTCCGGCTCACACTGTGTTTAGCCGGTATGACGAGACGCGGTTGATTTATGCGTTTTCCAACAACCTGTTAATAAACCTGGACGACTACCAGCTTATGAAAATAAGTATTACAGCAGCAACAATACCATTAAGCAGACACCTATGAGTCACGGTCATCTATTTGACGGCATTAGGTACATGCTGCATAGTCCATCGAACGCGGTCATCGCTGCGTGGCCTGATGATACTAATATCGTTGACACTGACGCCGGTAAGATCAGGATTAAAGATACGGGCGGCAATAAACCCGCGTTGGTGATGGTACCTGATGGACCCTGCGTCATTGAGCATTTCGAGTCTTTGATCACCGAATTAGTGCCCCATTTCAGGGTCATCTGTTTCGATATGCCGGGTCTTGGTTTTTCTTACCCTGCATTAAGTTATGATTTTGGGCTTGAAAAAAGCACAAAGATTATCATTTCTGTGCTGGATGCACTTAAAATCGAGACAGCAACCCTCTCATTTTCCTGTGTTAATGGCTATGTGGCACTTGCGGTGGCAAAAAAATTTCCGGAACGGGTTTCCAGGCTGGTACTTGCGCAAACACCGGCAGTCCATGAAATGAAAAATCAGTGGGTAAATCGCAACATTCCAAAATCATTACAAATTCCGTATATTGGTCAAGCTATTAATGCGGTCATGTCCAAAAAGCTCACATAACAATGGTACGATATGGCTCTGCCAAGGAACAGCCCGCACCAAGAAGGTTTTGTAAACCAGTCTATTTCTGCACTGCATTCGGGAGGCTGCTTCTGTCTGGCCAGCATTGTACAGGGAATGCGGAGCGTGAGTGACCATGAGCTAAACGGTATAGAGATTCCAACTCTGATGGTATGGGGGAATAGAGACTGGTCTCATAAGAATACAAATTTTGCGAGCTTACGTGAACATGCGCCCAATTGTGAAATACGTGAGTTTGATGGTTGCGGTCACTTTCCCTATTTGGAGCAACCCAAGGCATTTGCTGCATTGTTAAGGGATATTCAATAATTGCATAAGCGAGCTGCCAGTACTGTTCGGTATTTAATGACATTGCACCCAAAGAAAAGCAAACCGTGGTAGGCAGGCGTTACCTCAGCGTCGTCTACAACGACAGCAATGGTGCGAAGCAAGCGCGGATGTTAGCAAGCAGTTGCATTAATGACGGAAACCCCAACAGTCTTGGCTGGATTTATGATGCCGCGCAGAATCCTTGGTTTGATGAATAGATGTTCTGAAAAGGAGTTTTTGATTGTTGGTGTTAATTTGCTTTGTTAAAAGCATTTTTATCACGCAGCTTCCGACCCTGTATGAAACTCAATATACCCGCAACAATCATAATTGACCCTAATCCTATTAGCAGCCATGACGATCTTTGACCATAATGGTATACACCAAAGCCGAGAAAGAAGGCAC
>JANNJI010000146.1:0-4979 GCA_031405795.1 Gammaproteobacteria bacterium | reverse complement strand
CTCGTACCTCCTGCCTCCATGCAGTCGTTAATCCCCCTTTTTCTAAGGGGGAAGTGATTCGTTGAGGCAGCTATCCTGCGAATTGTTTTGAGGCATGATTGTATTTCCGCTGCATCAAAACTTACCAATATCGCAACCCGCCGCTTCGGTTAGCGGACACTATTTAGGAACAGTTATTTAGTACAAGAAATTGAAAATGAAAGAGGGTATAATTTTATTGATAATATGTACAAAATTATTTTAGTTAAATCTCCTGATAAAATTCACCACAATTAATTTTTACCCTCCCATAATTTTAATTGCTCTGCTGCAATATGCAATGAATTGTGTCGTACTGTTTATTAGTGTATGCCGATATAGTAAATGAATCATAAGAATCAAAATTTCTTTCATTATTTAAATTTCGGCTATTAAGATCACGCTAGCGAGATGATTATCTTGCTGAAAATACGTTGTTTTATGTTACTTATCATCAATTCCATTGAATTACACTTATCTTAACTTCAGGCTTATTCCGAATAATTGGAAGAGTTCGCCGCTTGACTTGCCGTGAGTGCGCATGTAAAACATTACAAGCGTTGTGATGCAGGGTAATTTCTCTGTCATTAGAACGTCTAAATAGACTTATAACCTATAACACGAAAATAGAATGAAAACTTTAGGAGGATACGTCGATGATATACCGTAATATTGTTACCACTCTGTTCGCATCCCTGCTTTTCCTCGTGGCTGGCTTCGTCCAAGCGGCTGATACACCCAATGAAGCGCCAAAAGGGGTTACCCTGGTAGAAGCCAAAAAAGTTCAAGAATTACAAGCCGCCGGTGCCACCATCGTCGATACCCGCAAGGCATCGGAATACGGTGAGGGCAGTATCAAGGGTGCGATCTCCGTACCTTATGACCCTGAGAAAAGTGCCAAAGAAGTTGGTTTTGATCCCAAGCAAGATAAATTTGACATGTCCAAACTGGCTGATAAGAGCGCCAAAATCGTGGTGTTCTGCAATGCTGGCAGCTGCTGGAAATCCTATAAATCCGCCAAGGTACTCGCTGACAACGGTTACACCAATATTTTTTGGTACCGTGAAGGCGTCCCTGACTGGAAAGCCCGCAAACTCCCCATGGAGTAATGCACGCAACGAATTATCAGGCTATCCTCGGATGGCCTGATTTCTTTCGGGCACTCGTCGTCCTGCGGCGCGTGGGCTTTGCAACGATATTTAGATATTGGAGGAGAGGTTTATGATCTACACAAAAAAATCGCCTGCCTTGGTGATTATCGGCATTATCATGGTGCTTTGGGGCTGGCTCAATGAGCGGGGTGCAATCGACGGTCTGCAGTCCACGTTGCAGAAAAGTGCCTATTCGGACCATCAGAAAATTACAGAGAAGTATAACGCTGAACTTCGTTTTGCCACCGAGACGGCACAGGCCGAGGGCAAACCGGTACCAGAGATTAAAAAACCTGATTCTAAGTTTGATCAAGAAAAGGCATTTCAAACCAAGATGTCTTACATTTTCGGTGCAGCTTTCATCTTGATTGGTCTGTTCATCTTGGTTTGGAAACCTACAGTCGGTAATCTGGATTATTACATCTCTACAGTACCAGGCCTTGCGTTTATTTTAATTATTGCATATGTGGTGCGGTGGGGACTTGACCCGATGTTTGGTAATTGGGGCAAGGCAGCCATGGATGCAGGTACTCTCAGTTGGGAGGCCATAGGTATTCCCAGTTGGGATTTTGCAAAGATATTGAACTTAAACCACGTAGTTCTAGGTATAGTCTCTGGAATAATCATCGTTAATGTCGTGAAGATTCCGACTTGGGCTGCTAACGGTGTGCGTGCTGCGAGACTCTTTTTGAAGGCAGGCGTGATTTTGCTAGGCACACTTTATAGCTTCGCGGAACTGGGGCAGTTAGGATTACTATCATTCGGCATGATTGCTGTTTTCGTGCTTGGTTCCGTTGGGATGGTATTGTATATGGGTCGACGCATGCGCTGTCCCAACACGATGACGGGTGTGTTATCTGCTGGTCTAGGTGTGTGCGGGGTGTCGGCAACGGTTGCTGCAGCACCAGTGGTTCAGGCTAAGTCAGGAGAAATAGCTTATACCATTGGGACTATTCTGTTGTGGGGCGTAGGCTGTATGTTTTTATTTCCCACGATTGGTCATCTACTCGATATGAGTCCAGTGCAATTTGGTGCGTGGGCAGGTACGGGGATTCTCAATTCTGCTCAAGTGGCAGGTGCAGCACTGGCCTTTGACCCAAAGGGCATTGAGACATTGAAAGTAGCGGAAATTTTTAACATCACTCGAGTGCTATTTTTGCCTATTATTGTTCTTTGGCTGGCTACCTGGTATATGAAGCACGAGCAAGATGCAGTGAAGGTTAATTTGCGGGAAGTGTTAGTGGCAAAATTCCCACTGTTTGTGCTAGGCTTCATTGCTATGTTCTTATTATCCTCCACGGGTGCATTCTCGCCTGCCGGTCACTACCAAGGTGAATACTTCAGTAGTAGCGAAGTGAAGGAAGAAAAACTACTCAAGCCAAAGGAAGTCCGTGCATTGGAAGCCGAATTGCCAAAAATGCGCACTTCGGTCGAAACACAGGCGTTGCAAGACTTAATCGCGAATCGCAAGATGATGACCCGCGAGCAGAGTCAGATGCTTCGAAGCGTGGCGAAAATCGAGGGCCTTGACGCGGTGGCAGCGGGTGCGATTACGAATGCCTTAAAAGCAGCGACACATAAATCGAAGATCATTTCGTATTTCCGTAGCTGGCTTGATTGGCTGTTTGCATTTGGCTTGATTGGCTTGGGTATGCAAATTACCGTGGCCTCAATCAAACAAGCCGGTGGCAAGCCGTTGGTTATTGGTTCGGTTGTCGGCACCGTTAAAGCGGTGGGTGCGCTCATTGTGGTACTCGCGCTGACGAAATTCGGTTACTTTCAGCAATTCGTTTAAGGAGAAAAAATCATGGCTATTAATGACCATAACGCAGAAATGAGTGCGGGTGGCGAGCCGAAAGGTGGACCTAAGTTTGATCGCGGCCATCCGCTTTCGATCTTCGTGAGAGACCGCAATGAAGACTTGAGTGCGTTGTTGTTCGCTTTTCTGATCGCGATGAGCGGCATCATATTCTTCAAATAAATGTTAGTGTAATATTGCACGGGGACCTCATGATGATGAGGTCCCCGTTTGTTTTTGTGTCATACCCATATTCGCGTTTTATGCTGAATAAAACCGATAATTAAATTAATACCCAACGAATGCCATATAAATTATGTTAACTACAAATACTATTTTGCTTGCCTGCCACGGCACTGACGGGGCGAAGCGTGCTGAAGCACTTGTCTACCAAATTGCTCCTCGTGAAGGTGGGCATGTTGTGCATCTGCTGGTCGTTCCCGAATTGTGGACCGGTATGCAGGGTGATGATTGGCTTAATAATGCCTCCACCCGCGATACCTTCGGTAATTATGTCGAAGGGGAGTTGGCGAAAGACGCCGCTGAACAACTCGCGGCGGTTGAAGCGAATTGTAAACTACAGGGGCTTGCTTACACCTCAATTTTGCGCGTGGGTGATCCGGCCGATTGTGTACTCGCCGCAGCACGTCAAACCAAAGCGGATTTAGTCGTCATCGGGCCGCCGCGATCGAAAAAAATATCCGGCTTGCGCTCGCGCATGAATTTGGAAAAATTGGTGCGTGGCCTGCCTGTACCATTGCTGGTGGCCAGTGGTGAGTGAGCCAAATCAAGAGGTCGCCTGGGTCACCATCGCCACACCACTAACCCCGGCGCAATTGTTTGTTTTTGCCTGTGACGTTGAGCGGTTGTTTCGACTCAATCCCTACTTGCAAATTCATCTCTGGGAAGCGGATGCAAACGGCCTGATCGAAGGCAGCCAGATAAAGATCAAATATCTTAACGAAATGAATGGTATTACGCGTGAGCTGGTGATGACGGTCAGCGGATTCAAATCTGGAGTAGGTTACACCTTAAATTACAGTGAAGGGTTGAAACGTGCTACCGAGGTTTGTATTGAAGCAAAAAACGAAAATAGCGCGGATCTGCTGATCAAAGATCATTACCATACTGTCGGGGAAAATTTGCCAGCGTCAGAGCAAGAAGCACAATTGGCTGAAGTGGATCGCAGCCTGTCTCCCTGGGGCGTAGCGATTCGCCAGCACTTACTCCATTTACAACGCTGGGGTTGGCTGCCCCTCTACCGCACCGTGCGGGAATGGTTCTGGCTCAACATGCCACCGCGCAGCCGACGCATTTCACGTCTGCTTATCTGGATCACCGCGCTGGAATTTTTCGCGTTTCTGTTTGTGTTTTTGATCTACTGGATCGAGTATCGGCGCTAAGTCTGTGGCAGCAGCACTATAAAAACAGACCCAAGAACAATCGTTCAGCCAACTCATACCGATTGTTCTTGGGTGCTGGTTGATATTTCAGTTCCTCTCAGCGCGTACCTTGCTGCTGCGGATGGTATTGCCGACACCGTCATCCACGATTGTGCCTCCGGCGTTGCCGCTCAGCTTGTTATCCGTAACGATGTTGTCACCCGACGTGGCGCTCATTCCCGGCGCTGCGCACGCGGGCTGCGAGGTGGGGCCGCACAGTCGAACCACCGAAACCATTAGCACGCTCAACCAACGGGGGTGCACGCTTGCGGTTGCGACCGGCAAAAGCAGGCCTACGTTTAATAGGGAATTAGAGGCCTCCGGTCTTTCTCAATACTTCCATGGAAGCCGATGTGCCGACGAGACTTGTTCCAAGCCGCATCCGGCAATGCTATTAGAATTGATGGATGGTTTGGGCTTTGAGCCGGGTCAAACCTTGATGATAGGCGACACCACGCATGACTTGCAGATGGCGAAAAACGCCCATGTCGCGGCGGTCGCGGTTAGCTTCGGAGCCCATCCTAAGCAAGAATTGGAAAAACTCTTGCCGCTTGCCTGCCTCGACGACTT
>JANNJI010000145.1:0-6233 GCA_031405795.1 Gammaproteobacteria bacterium | reverse complement strand
TGGCAGACAAGCCTTACCTTCGCCAAAGACAAACAACTGCCCCGCCTGAGTTAGAACTGACACCCGATCATGACAGTGCGTTGCCCGTGCAACCGATACGTACGAAAGAGGAACTCGTCGAAAGTGGCACCCCCGACTATGACATGGAGCTATTGGAAATCTTCCTGGAAGAAGGTGTCGATATTCTCAATGATAGTGATCACTCATTACATGCATGGATAGCGGAACCGGAGAATAAAGATCATGTCCGCGCATTACAGCGCCAATTACACACCTTAAAAGGTGGTGCGCGTATGGCGGGGGTCAGCGAGATTGGCGATTTAAGCCATAGCATAGAAAGTCTATTGACCGCCATCGTCGATTTTAATTTGCCGGAAACAGAACAAATGTACCGGGCACTGCTGAAGGCTCAGGATCGCTTGGTAAATATGCTGGAAATTGTGCGTAATAATCACGTGCCCGCACCGGCCAACCAGCTTATTGAGATTATTACTGCCTTGGCGGCAGGTAAACAGGTTGACGACGTTATTCTCAGTGACAATCAAAACGATGCGTTAAGTGAGTCCGCAACGGGCGATGCTGCTGATGCTGATGAACAGGCGCCGATTGTTGAGACTGATACCCCAATAATTCACGATATTGAATTCAAACCAACAGATATCACCATCAATCACGCAGAGTTTTCACCGATGGTTGAAGCCGCGGATGAGACCAGTTCGTATAGCAAAGACCTGAGCATTCGTCATGATATAGTCCCGATGTCATATGCCGTGGAAGAAACCAGTGATTTACAATCGCAAACCGAGGCGATGCCACAACGCACACGGGTAGAGCAGGTACGCGTGCGTGCGGATTTGCTGGACAATCTGGTGAATTTTGCCGGTGAGGTCAGCATCTATCGTTCGCGTATGGAATTGCAGACGAATGCCTTCCGCTATAACCTGAAAGAGTTTGACGACACTGTTGCACGCTTACGTGAACAGTTACGCAAGTTCGAAATTGAGACTGAAACGCAGATCCAATACCGCATAGAAGAAACGGGTCACAAAAATGCCGATTTTGACCCCCTTGAGTTAGATCGTTTCACGCAGATGCAGACATTATCACGCGGTATGCTGGAGTCGCTCAATGACTTGGATAGTTTGCGTGGGATTCTTATGAATCTTACCCGCGAATCGGAGACACTGTTATTGCAGCAATCGCGGGTTAATACCGAGCTGCAGGAAGGATTGATGCGGACGCGCATGGTGCCGGTATCAGGCCAGGTGCCGCGGTTGCGACGCATCGTGCGGCAGGTGACGGAAGAATTAGCGAAACAGGCTGAATTACATATTCACGGTGCGGATAACGAGTTGGATCGGAGCGTGCTGGAACGGATAATGTCGCCATTAGAACATATGTTACGTAATGCCGTCGCACACGGAATTGAGAGTCCGGATGTACGTGTTGCCCGTGGCAAACCCGAGGCCGGTAATATTCAATTAAGTTTCACCCGCGAGGCATCGGATATCATTATTACCGTCAGCGATGATGGCGGCGGTATTAATATTGACGCAATCCGTAAGAAGGCTATTGAGCGCGGCATGATTCGCCCAGGCGCAAATGTCAAAGATGAGGATTTAATTGATCTCATTCTCGAATCCGGTTTCAGCACAGCAGAGCAGATAACACAAATCGCCGGCCGAGGCGTAGGTATGGACGTGGTCAACAGTGAAATTAAACAACTGGGTGGCCACATGGAGATTAAAACCGAGCAGGGCAAGGGCGCGTTATTCCGCATCAGCATGCCGCTGAGTTTATCGGTTGCGCGTTCGCTGTTAGTAACAGTGAGTGATGAGACGTTTGCCATCCCGCTCATAGGTTTAGAAAGTGTTGAGCGCGTAACGCGCGATGATATTATCCAAATGCAGAAGGAAACTAATTCCGTTTACAAATGGCTGGATAATGATTATCGCTATATTCATCTCAGTTCAGTATTGGGTTTAACCGAGATGCAAGCACCTACCGAAGAACAACGGCGTATGCCCTTGTTGCTGGTGCGATCCGGTGAATATCGTGCGGCGATTCACGTCGATGGTTTGATTGGTAGCCGCGAGATTGTTGTCAAGCCGGTTGGCGCTCAATTAAGTACTTTGCGGGGTATTGCCGGTGCCACCATCATGGGTGACGGCAGCGTGGTGCTGATTTTGGATACCGGTGTATTGATCCGTACCACCAGTATGGATCACGAAAAGGTGATCAGCGATGCCGACGAAGAAGCCATGGCCGAAGTGGCGGAAAAACATATTCCGTTGGTCATGGTGGTGGATGATTCTATCACGGTGCGTAAAGTGACCACCCGGTTCCTGGAACGCAATAATTTTATTACGTTGTCGGCAAAAGACGGTGTTGATGCGCTGACCCAATTGCAAGAACATAAGCCGGATATCATGTTGCTTGACGTCGAGATGCCGCGCATGGATGGTTTCGAACTGGCGACGAATATTCGCAATGATCCTAATCTGCAACATTTACCAATTATCATGATTACCTCCCGCACCGGGCAGAAACATCGTGATCGCGCCTTGGGAATCGGGGTTAATATTTATATGGGCAAGCCCTATAGTGAGGCGGAGCTGCTGGATAATATCAATAAATTATTATCTATTTAGTCGTGGCTAACAACGTTCACATTATAAAGTTATAGCAAACAGGCGATTGCAGTGACAACGACCTTTAATAGTTCCGAGTCAGTTATTATGAAAAATCCGACATTGAGTAATGTTGCGATTGCTATTGCGTCTGATTCGGTGCAACAGCGTAGCCGGTTGCGTAGATTGGCTGAGCACGCAGGTATGCAAGTGGTGTTGATTGAGCCACTTACCCGTTTATTTTTGCATAAACTGGAAAAGACTAACGCCGCCGTGTTGCTGCTGGATGTCCATGACGAGATTGAGCATGACGAACAATTGATTAATGAATTATTGGATACGGTGACTATTCCGATTATCTTTAATGATGTCACCGCATTGACGGTGAACGAGCCGCTGGGCAAGGATGACTGGTATCATCCATTACTGCGAAAGATTGCGGAGTCCACCGGTAACGAAAATGTTGACGTTAGTTTATTGACAGAAAAAGAACAAATTAAAACCAAATACCGTCCCGGTGATAGTCAACAAATAAATCTACGCCATGCCATCGCAAATACTGTTTGGGTACTGGGAGCCTCACTGGGTGGGCCTGATGCACTAAAACGCTTTTTGGCAGCCTTGCCAGCGGATGTGCCAGCGGCATTTATTGTCGCACAACACCTTGGTGCCAATTTTGTGCAATTACTTGCCCGCCAGCTGGATCGTGTGACAAAGGTGGAGGTCCTTGCGGCAAGAGATGGTCACGTCCTGCGCCATCACCAGGTTGTCATTGCCCCGGTTAATGAACGCATCCGCATCAATCCAATTGGTAATATCGAGTTAGAACATATGCCAGAGACGACCACCTACAAGCCATCTATTGATCGTATCGTACGGGATTGTGCCGATCGTTACGGTAAGCATGCAGGCGCCATTATTTTCAGTGGTATGGGCGACGATGGCAGAGTGGGTTGTCAGTATCTGCAAAAAATGGGAGGACAGGTGTGGGTACAGTCCGCTGAAACCTGTGTGATCAGCAGCATGCCGGATACCGTACGACGTAACTGCGATGTTGAAGTGGTGGGCAGTCCCGAATATTTGGCGCGTCGGCTGATGGGTCATCTTTTAACACGAACGTGGGAGCTAGTGTAAATGTCCAAGGTTACTGACATCGCAACGCATCAGGGTGACAAAGCGCAGGCCATGCAACGTAAACAGTATGAAACGGTGCACTGTCTGTTGCTGCCTTTGCACAAAGAAATTGGCCTGTTACCGAATGCATCGGTAGCGGAGATTTTGCCTTATTCGCCACCTGAACCGATCCCGGAAGCACCGGAATGGCTACTGGGTATTTTGACCTGGCGTGA
This sequence comes from Gammaproteobacteria bacterium, assembly GCA_031405795.1. Taxonomy (GTDB): domain Bacteria; phylum Pseudomonadota; class Gammaproteobacteria; order UBA6429; family Thiohalophilaceae; genus JACQBC01. Next base: position 2,254 of record JANNJI010000145.1, on the reverse strand, counting down.
TCGACTGATACCCTTGATTTCATTTGAGCTGGTAAGCCAGGCCGAAATGGGTAAACTGCATAAAAGCTGTCGTATCGCGGTGGTCAATACGATAAATGGGAATACCGAGTTGCCTTATTTCGGCTTGTTGTTACAAAGTTTGCCCAGTTTACAGATCGTCAGACCCAATACCATCCATCTTACTGACGAAACAATGCCGGATCGTTCCGCGATTAAAAGCATTGTAAATGTTAATGGTACCCGTGCGCTTATTCTGGATCTTGATGAAATTGAAGCGCGTATATTGCAATTAGCGTAAATTAACCGGTAGCTGATCTGATATTTTCGTTTTGGTTTAGTTGAAATCCCCCCAGCGCGATTGCAATGTACTGATTGCCGCCGCCACAGCAGTTTCTGCCCGTAATATCCTTGGGCCAAGGCGTAGCCCAGTAAAGCCGTGTGATCTTGCCGATAAAATTTCATCAAGATGCAGCCCGCCTTCCGGGCCAATCAACAGGCTCACGGATTGCGGAGGTGTTGTTATTGCGGCGAGTGTTACCTCTGCGGTGGGTTCAAAGAATATTTTTAAGTTTGCTTTTGTCTGCGCCAGCCACGCCGCCAATGTCGTTGTTTCGTTCAGAATAGCCAAGCGACTACGCTGAGATTGTTCTGCCGCATTTTGCATAATCGCAGACCAATGGGCCTGTTTCTTCGCCTTGTCGGTTTCGCCAACCTTAACCACGGTGTGCTCGGTCATGATGGGTGTGATCGTGGTAACACCCAGCTCGACGGCTTTTTGTAAGGCGTAACTCATCCGATCACCCTTAATGATGGCAAGGCCCAGGTGTAATTGTAACGGCGATTCATTATTTTCGGTTAGCGGTTCCAAGAGTTGCACAGTGACAGATTTTTTGTTACTCGTAAGCAGTTTGGCCGAATAAACCTGGCCTTCGCCGTTGAAGAGGATCAGGGGTGCACCATCGCGCAGACGCAAGACAGTGGCGACATGTTGCGCTGCATCGGCAGACAACGTAATTATTCCTGCTGCCAAGGTACCAGGATGAAAAACACGGGGCGTGCGCATGCAGGTTATGCCTCGCGGGTTGCGGCGTGAATGGCTTGTTTGGCCGCGCCAGCCATGAAATCGATCTCATCGGCAGTGATAACATAAGGCGGCATAAAATAAATGACATTCCCTAATGGCCGTAATAATACTTCGTTGGCCAATGCCGATTGATAAGCCCGCAGTCCACGGCGTTCTTCCCAGGGGTATGGTTCACGTGTGGCTTTATCCTTGATCATTTCAACGGCCAGGATCATGCCGTGCTGGCGTATCTCAGCGACGTGCGGATGATCAGTAATATCGAGCATGGCATCACGCATACAGTGTGACAGGTGTTGATTATTCTGAATGGTATTGTGTTGTGCAAATAAATCCAAGGTCGCGTTAGCGGCGGCGCAAGCCAAGGGGTTGCCAGTATAACTATGCGAATGTAAGAAGGCGGTTAACTTGCCATAATCCGCATAAAAGGCCTGATAGATTTTTTCGGTTGTCATAACGACGGCCATGGGTAAATAACCGCCCGTTAAACCTTTGCCCAGACATAACATGTCGGGGGTAATCCCCGCCTGTTCGCACGCGAACAGGGTGCCGGTGCGTCCAAAGCCCGTGGCAATCTCATCAACAATCAAATGTACGTTATATTCATCACAGGCCTTGCGCAATAACTGTAAATAAACCGGATCATACATGCGCATACCACCAGCGCATTGCACCAGGGGTTCCACAATCACCGCACAGACTTCCTCCGCATGTTGTTCCAACGCGCGACGCATGGCGGCGAATTTCGCGATGCTGTGCTCGCGCCAGCTACTTCCTGGTTCACGGTAATAACAGTCGGGTGAATCTACGGTAATAACCTGCATCAATAAGGGCGCATAGGTCTCCTTATATAAGGCCACGTCACCGACCGCCAAGGCGCCGAGGGTTTCACCGTGATAACTGTTAGCCAAGGCAATGAATTTGGTTTTCTGTTGTGCGCCCTGATTGCGCCAGTAGTGGTAACTCATTTTTAACGCCGCCTCGACCGCCGCCGAGCCATTGTCGGTATAAAAACAGCGGCGCAAACCGGGTGGCGCCAGGGTTACTAAACGCTGCGAAAGCCGGATGATGGGTTCATGGGTAAATCCCGCGAGCAACACATGTTCCAAAGTATCGAGTTGCTGTTTGATAGCGGCATTGATATTCGGATTGGCATGGCCAAACAGATTTACC
>JANNJI010000144.1:0-2615 GCA_031405795.1 Gammaproteobacteria bacterium | reverse complement strand
TATGGTTAAAGCATTTCGAAAACTGGGCAATCAGGTTTGTATCACAGGATTTCCCGGTGTTACGGTTAATATTGAGACGGAAAACATCGTGGTCAGTGAGAAAAGTACCGGGGTAAGTAAGACAAGTAAACTTGAACAGATTATTAAAATAATCGCAAGGTCCACCCCTGAGTTGTTGTTCGAGGCATTTGAGATAATATATAACGTTTATGTATTTATAAATTTATCACGGGTATTTATCTTTGGCAAAAAACCAGATTTTATCTACGAACGGTATTCACTTTTTATGTTTTCCGGTGTGCTGGTCGCGAGAATATTCAATATACCTGTTTTTATCGAGATAAATGACTCAGCACTAGTCGACAGGGTCAGACCGCTGGTATTGAAACGCATTGCCATGTATGCAGAGGCCTATGTTGTTCGTCATTCATCAGTGAATGTTTTTATATCTGAAAAATTTAAGGAATTAGTGGAGCAAGCATATAATAAAATAAGTTTATCGGTGGTAACACCTAATGCGGCAGATTTGGAAAAATTTGATCATAGACGATATGAAAAATCCGTGATAAAAAAAGAGTTAGGCCTGGAAGGAAAAGTGGTGTGTGGTTACGTAGGCGCATTTCTGCCATGGCATGGGATTGATACCCTTGTTGAAAAAATAGCACCCATGTTAATAGAAACAAATAATCTTGTTTTGCTGCTTGTAGGGGACGGAAAGGTGTTCCATGATATCGAACAGACTCGCACGCAAAATAAACTGGAAAGCCAGTTGATCATGGTGGGTCGCGTTGCACACCAATACATCCCAAAATACCTCGCGGCGATGGATTGCGCAGTGTTGCCCGATTCTAATATTTATGGATCGCCCATGAAAATATTTGAATATATGGCCATGGGCGTACCTGTAATTGTCCCGGATTATGAACCAATCAAAGAAGTGATAAAAGATAATGATACAGGATGGATATTTCCCCGGAAAGATTTTGATAAATGTGCAAAAAAAATCGTTTCATTATCTACAGATAAGTCTGTGCTAGAATGTGTTGGAATTAATTCGTTTAATTATATAAAAGAATACAGAACATGGGAAAAAAATGCTGACATTATCCTAAATCAGTATAGACGGTTGTAATTAACGTATTATTTTTTGATATATTGGTTGCATAAAGATTAAATTATTCTAAAGCGACATAAATTGAATTATTTATAATAGCGGATCAAAAACATGCCCTTATACGCCCTGTTAGCATCATTATTATTTATTACAGTTATTTTTATATATTTTGTTCGATCAAAAAATATTCATATCTGGGGCATGCAATATATATTTCAATCATTAACAAAATCCAAAAGTAAACAAAAACCCATACATATTATGTTTTGTTTTATTGATCACTATGAACCGCGTTGGCATAACGCCTCAATTGATATAGAAAGGCAAAGAGTACAGAAATGGTGTGACGTTTATCCTCAACTGGCGGGTAAACACAAAGATGCGGATGGCCAATATCCTAAACATTCATTTTTTTACCCGGAGGAGGAGTATCGCGAGGAACATATCAATAAATTAAAACAACTTTGTGATGCAGGTTATGGCGAAATAGAAATTCATTTACATCATAATGACGATACCTCTGATGGGTTTCGTCAAAAAATACAATATTTTCGCGATTTACTGGCGAAAAAACATGGTTGTTTATCTGTTAATAAGGAAGGTAAAATTTCATTTGGATTTGTTCACGGTGATTGGGCTCTCGATAACTCGCACCCTGACGGCAATAATTGTGGTGTAAATGATGAATTAATAATACTTCGTGAAGAAGGGTGTTACGCAGATTTTACACTTCCATCGGCGCCGCATCCCACGCAAACACGAACAATTAATTCAATTTATATGGCAAAGGATGACCCGGTCGCACCGAAATCTCATGATCGCGGCGAATTACTCAGTACTGCGCGTAAGGCTCAGGGTGATTTACTGATTGTTCAAGGTCCTTTGACCTTAAATTGGCAAGAAAGAAAATGGCATGTCCTGCCGCGAATAGAAAACTCAGATGTAAGGGGAAATCAACCTCCAACTGAGCAACGTGTTGATCTTTGGGTTAACCAAGCGATCAGTGTCGTCGGACGGGAAGAGTGGATTTTTATAAAGATACATACTCATGGTACACAGGATAATGATATTGGCGCATTATTAGGTAAACCGGTCGACGACATGTTTTATTATTTAGAAAATAAATATAATGATGGAACTAACTACATGTTGCACTATGTGACTGCAAGAGAAATGGTTAATATTATTCGCGCTGCTGAAGATGGCAAACAGGGTAACCCCAATGATTTTCGAGATTATGTTTATACGAATATTGTTAAGTGATAATAATGAAATATGTACGATAAATATCAACACAAAAGAAAAATAACAGTTTTGCGTGTTAAAGGGTTTTTTCAGTTCTTGTTTTTGTAATGAGTGTGATTAGGGATTTTGGGAAACAAGTCATTAGAAATAGTCTTGCAGAGAATATACATGGTTTATATAATAATGATTTAAACAGATTGCTTCTTGCTTTCCTTACATTATTAATAGCGAGTAATGCTCTTCCGTATCTCATATG
>JANNJI010000143.1:0-1864 GCA_031405795.1 Gammaproteobacteria bacterium | reverse complement strand
GCCACCTCGCGAACGTCGGGATGGTGGGCCGCGACCTCCTCGATGTCGCGCGGGTCATAGTAATAACCCTGCTGTAAGTCTTTCGGCACGCCGCCGCCGGTAAGGATCTTTGCGCCTTGTGACTTGGCGCGATCTACAAAGCCAGAGACGCGCTCGCGTTGGATACTGGAGATCAAGGGACCCATCACAACATCATCATCAAATGGCAAACCAACTCTGACATTCTTCATCGCTTCCACAACTGCTTCGCGCATATCTTTGGCGCGACCTTTTTCTACATAAATACGAGTCGCGGCGGTGCAATCCTGACCGGTGTTTGCCGTTGCAGCGAGCACCTCATTTAACAACCGCAGGCGGTTTTGCACACTGCCACCATACGCATCACTGCGCTGATTGCTGCCATCACGTAAAAACTGATCGAGCAAATAACCATTGGCAGCGTGTACTTCCACGCCATCAAAGCCCGCACGTTTGGCCAGCTCCGCCGCGCGTTTGTATTGCGCAACAATACCCGCCATCTCGCGCGTCTCCAGTGCCCGCGGCATCACATAGTCTTGCATGCCAGTAGCCGTGATCGCCTGTCCCTGCGGTCGAATTGCCGACGGTGCCACTGGTGTGGCGTTATTCGGCAACAGATTCGGGTGCGAGATGCGTCCGCAATACCACAACTGCAAAAAGATATGGCTACCGGCTGCATGCACCGCCGCCGTCACGCGTTGCCAGGCCGTTACTTGTGCTTCGCTATGAATCCCTGGCGTGCCCGGATAACCCACGCCCTCGGGAGAGATCTGCGTCGCCTCGGTAATGATCAAACCCGCGCTGGCGCGTTGTTGATAATAGGTGGCGGTTAAGGGTATGACGGCATTGTTTTTATCGGCGCGGTTACGGGTCATTGGCGCCATTACCAGGCGATTACTCAGGGTCAGATCACGAAGTTGAAACGGTTCAAATAAATCAGCAGACATGCAGCTCTCCTTAAGGGTTGGGGTTGTGTTAGGACATCCGTCCTAGAACAGGGCTTACTTTAGGACAGCCGTCCTAAGCTGTCAAACCTGCATTTAATCCATGCGATGCCTGCACTGAGTAGTGGCAGCGAATATGCCGGTTATCTATATATCCGTAAATAAAACAACGCTGGTAAAGCGTAAATCTATTCGCGGGTGCCTAACCCCCGCTCCAAGCAATTGGCAGGGGCCGTTAAAGTTGCGCATAACTCTAAAAGGCCGTTTATATGCAACTTTATGACGTTAAAGTTGCATAAGAAACCGGTGAGGGCTATCCGTTACAGGAAAAAGGCATCTCCAATATCGTGCAAGCCAGTCAAACATTGGCGATCAACCGTACCACCGTCAGCCATTGTCTGGCACGGTTGCAGGAGCTGGGCATTGTCCGCGAGATCACCGCGCAACGTCGTAACCGGTTGTTTGTGTATGATGAATACGTGAAGATATTAAGTGATGGTGCAGAGCCGTTGTAACCGATATCCCCACTCGTTACCAGCATCTTCAAGACCTTGTCCACCCCAGCCAAATGACGCAGAATTGCCGGGATTATTGAGGTGGCAGCCAGGGACGACAACATAAGGAAACTATAATGAACACAAAGGTGATCAACACTGCACCCACCGACGCCATCGTGCGCTTCAGCTGGCCAACCGGTCGCGGACCTTGCTCATTTCCAGATCGACCACCTGCTTCAAGTCCTCGTTCGAGAGGTGACGGAAGACGATCAGATCGTCCACGCGACCCAGGAACTCCGGCCGGAAGACCTTTTCGATCTCGTCCTTCACGCGACTTTTCATGCTGTCGTACGAGGCGTCCTTGTCCGGCGAGCCGAAGCCGAACTGGGCTTCGTTCTTGATCGC
>JANNJI010000142.1:0-1534 GCA_031405795.1 Gammaproteobacteria bacterium | reverse complement strand
GTGAAACGCTATCCACCAACCAAGAGGTGATGCACAAGCTCGACCAACTGGAACGCAAGATTGAAACGCATGACCAGGCCATCACCGGCATCCTCACCGCTATCCGTGAATTGATGACCCCGCCTGAGCCGCCCAAGAAACGCAAGATCGGGTTTGTGACGGAGGAGGAGTAATCAGGAAATAACGGGATGACTTTTCTATGAGCCGGTGCGTGGGTAGGATGTCATGCAACAAAGCGAGACCTGACCCCATCGCCCTGCTGGCGGGGCGGTAGCTGTAGGTTGTGGTGGTGGCGCCAATCTGGAGTTGGGTGCGGTTGCCGTTTTTGTCCAGCGTGTAATCCCGTGCGCCGAAAATCCCCAGCGCGGTGTCGAGGCGCTCTAAGTTGTCATACGTAAACGTGGTGGATAATAAATTGTCGCTGCGCTGGGTGCGGTTGCCGTTGACGTCGTTAGCCGCTTCTGCAAAGAAGCCGAGTACGTTGTGCGAACGCAGTGTTGTTTTCATTTTATGATTCAACGTGTCTTGAGTTAAATACTTCCGTCGCCTTGTACCGTTAAATGTCAAATGTAAGGCTTGACCCCATCGACACATCGACACTTATGCCAAACAGTTCACATTAATCGCTGGCTATTTTTATCTTTGCTAGCAATTATAAATGTAGTTATAAAATATCGTATAAACATCGGTATCGACATTACCCTTCCCCATAATCCTCTATACCCATGCCTAAGCATTGCCGTTAAATGAATACTCGCTGCAACATTACCTCGCTTAGCAGCTTCGGAATACAACTCAAACGCCTTGTCGATATCTTTATCTACACCGAGTCCTAAATGATACATTATCCCTAACCATTTCCACGCAGGTGTAAAGCCATTTTCCTTTGCGCCCTCTAAATAGAAAATTGCTTTGCCATAGTCTTTTTCTTCATAGTAGATAGTCGCGATACCAAACAACGCCTCGGCATCCCCTCTTTTCGCAGCGCGATCAAAAAATGTAATGGCTTTATTTTTATCTTTTTCGCAACCTTCACCACGCGCATAGAGCCATCCTAAAAATCTTATGGCTTTCAGGTCATCTCCTTCGGCCAGCAGACAAGATAATTTGTATGCGTTACCATAATCGCCACTAAAATAATAATCTTCTATATCTTTAAATGTAGACATTATTGTTCCTAATTTTTTATATACATAAACCAAGCGTATAACATTCCTCTCCACCTCTATCGATAACTTCATGCATTACAGTATGGCCTGTTATATCGTAGTAAGTCCCACATGAGCCAAAGTCACCTCCGAGACATGCCCAGTATGAAACTTCTGCCGCCATGCCTATTGGATCAACAAGAAGGCACAACTTTGATGCATCATCCTCTTGTTTTTTCGATTGTTTATTACTTCGTTTTTTTATTTCTTCAATTTTTTCTACTTGTTCACGTGTTGGACCGTAAGCGATCAATGAAAGACGTACTGTCGATTTAATTTTTATTGTGGCAGGGTAGGGTTTCTTAAGCACAAAAGGAAAATCGCCC
>JANNJI010000141.1:0-1012 GCA_031405795.1 Gammaproteobacteria bacterium | reverse complement strand
GTTCGCGATCTAGTCGAACTCGATCGGGTCCACGTCGAGGTGCCCCTTGTTTAGCCATCTCCTGCAATGGCCCAACGAATCCATCAAAGACTGATTACTTATCCTCTTTCATGAGTAATAATTTGCTGTTTATAAAATCTTTATCGGACATTTTAGAACCCCTCCCTTGTTAACACAGTAACTTTATTGACAGGATAAACGGCACATGGTGTTGTGTGTACCGGTGAGCGCTACCCGTGCGTTTTTATTCGGATGGCCTCCGTAGTCTACACCAAACACAAAAAAGCAGTGGTGCTTTACCCGTTTTTTTCTTACCGATTTGTTGCGGGATTGTAACTGACGTGGCGTGTAATACCTTAGTATAAATAAGCTTGTAGTCAGGGGAGGCGGGAGATGATTAGCCGCCATACGCAGCACTAACCACTAACCCGTTTTTAGGTTAACTCACCTGCAACCAGAATGTTACCGGTCCATCATTCACCAATGCAACTTGCATGTCCGCCGCAAATTGTCCGGCGGCGATGTTGGTATAACGTTGTTTCGCATGGGCGACGCAATATTGAAAGAACTCTAAACCCAAGTCCGGTGGTGCGGCGCAAGAAAAACTCGGACGTGTGCCTTTTTGGGTATCCGCCACCAGCGTAAACTGTGGCACGAGTAACATGTTGCCGTGACTCTCGATGACACTGTGATTCATTTTACCTTGCTGATCGGCGAAGACGCGATAGGTCAACAGACGTTCAATCAATCGTTCAGCGTGGGCATGTGTATCGGTCTTTTCTATGCCGATGAAGACGAGCAGGCCCGGGCCAATCTCTGCGATAGTGGCGCCTGCAACCGTGACACTGGCGTGACTGACACGTTGCAACAAGCCGATCATCGCAGCTGTTTGATCATATTGTCCGTGGCAAAAACCAGGGCGGCGGTAATGCCCGGTTCAGCGGCAGAATGACCCGCATCCGCGACAATTTGCAGATCCGCCTGCGGCCAGGCCTTAGACAAGGCCCACGCG
>JANNJI010000140.1:0-1834 GCA_031405795.1 Gammaproteobacteria bacterium | reverse complement strand
TACTGCTGGATGCGCAAATATTTCCGCGACTGAAACTCTGCGCGGGTTGGATCACGCCGCAAGTACTGACCGATCTGCAATTGGATCCGGCCATTTATCCGCAGCGCTTCAATTCGTTTGATCATTTTGTAATACATCTGTTTGGTCTCACGTTCAACTTAAACAGCGTGCAGCATTCGATCCGTCGCTACGAGTTCGATGACTGGTTATTAACACGCAGTGGCGTCCCGGTCCTTCAACACAATGTGCGTGAGATTCGCCGTGACGGCGAATATTATATGATTGATGATCAGTACCGCGCCAAATACCTGATCGGTGCGGGTGGCACCAAGTGCCCGGTGTATCGTCATTTGTTTCGCGAGGCCAATCCGCGTGTGCGTGAAATGCAAACCGTTACACTGGAACACGAGTTCGCCTATGCGTATGACGATCCGAATTGTCACTTATGGTTTTTCAAAAACAAGTTACCCGGTTACGCCTGGTACGTGCCCAAAGCCGACGGTTATTTAAATGTCGGCATCGGCGGCATGGCACAGACGTTAAAAAATCGCGGTGATGATATCTGGCGGCACTGGGAATTGTTTATTCAGGAGTTGGCGCGTAAAAAACTGGTCACCCGTTTTCACGAAAAACCCAAGGGCTACAGTTATTATCTGCGCGATAACGTCAACACGGTGCGCATTAACAATGCCTTCATCGTCGGTGACGCCATCGGCCTGGCCACCACGGACATGGCAGAAGGCATTGGCCCGGCGATACGCAGCGGCTTGTTCGCCGCTGACGCCATCACCCAAGGCAGTGAGTATTCCGTCGCGAACCTCGCACGTTATTCGATCCATAAACCGTGGGCGCGATGGTTGTTGGATATGGCCTTGAAACGCAAATCGCAGGAGCCCTCGGCCACGCGGGTTGGTCTTTAGAGTAATGCTGTAATCAGCGACTGAAATTAAATAAATAGCGCGATGAGCTTGGCAGAATAAATGGATAACCATTGTATTTGCATTTGTTATTAGCTGAAGTGATACTTTGGCGGGTGCATTATTGATCCTGCACAACCACACAATAATTATTGAATTGTAAAAGGGGGAAGATTATGTCAAGAAACCAAACGTTACAACCGGGTTCGATTGATCAAGCGAATCGCCTGATCACTGATTTTTGGTGCGGTCACGTTACCAAATCCCAATATTATCCGGAGGTAGACAAAGGGACTCTACTTGAAGGCTTAAGAAAGAGAGTCGATTCACCGGCCTCTGTAGCTCAAGAAGGGGCGAGTTTATGCGGCCCCGCTTGTTTTATCTACGTTTTATTAATTACACGCCCGGATTTATACGTGCAACTGGTGCTGGATTTATATCAATACGGTAAAACCACGCTGGGCAGGCTGCAACTGGAGCCCTCCTCCAAGGCGGGAAACATACAGGGCAAGCGCCCACCAGCTCCCGTGGACTGGATTGCGCTGTCGGGGATGAAGACAAATTATTATGACAAGGATCAGCAAGTGGCCGGCATTACCATGCCGGGGACAATAGAGGATTGGTTTGCTCAGATCGGGTTTAAATCCGTGGTGGATGACACCAATTTATTCTCAACAAAAGAGCTGGATGCCTTATTGCCGATGCAACAAGCATTCAGCAGCGGTTACAGTGTCTGTTTATTGGTGCATGCCGAGGCGTTTAAGGACGACAGCAGGGACAGGTCGGGGTTCCCCGATCATTGGGTTGTGATGAACTCGCTGGTACAAATCGCCAAATGGGATGAAGCCAAAAAGATCCTGGGTCCTTATGTGTTTATTAATCAGCAACTGATCGCAGAGCTGAAAAAAGAACTGGCC
>JANNJI010000139.1:0-1340 GCA_031405795.1 Gammaproteobacteria bacterium | reverse complement strand
CTTCCGCCTCCGCCGTTGCCACCACCACCGGAGCTGCCGCTTTCACCACCGCCCCCGCCACCACAGGCGCTGATGAGTGCAAAGATAACAATGCCGCTTAAATGGGAAAATGTTGAGAGGAAAGAAATTGATTTCATATGCGTTTCCATCTTATTGGTTATTTTAAATACCCACCTGGTTGGGGTGACGATGCTATTTTGTACTTCCAGTGCAAGACTAAGGTAGAAAATATGAACATTGACTTAACGTGGCGAAGTATGACCAGGGATCCTCCGCCACAATGTAACAATTGTTCCAGATTTTAACAATGACAACTTCATCATACTGGTTGTGTTTCGTTGGCCAGAACCACTGGTAACCCGTCGCAAACAGTGTAGGTAACACTGTGCCTGTATAGTGTCAGTAGTACTCACCAGCCACTACTAAGGACTTCGTTAAAATCCTGTTGCCAGATATCTCACGCCAATTCCATCGCGGCCTTCACACAACGCAAAATCCAGTAATCAATCGCGCCATCCAATGCGTCATAAATGGGTTTGAGTTTTTCGCCGTTATCGTCGGCGTTTAACAACAGATTTTGGATGGTGGTGATCTGTGCGTCGGTGAGGGGGACGACATCCTGTAATAACACGTCGCCTTGTTCAATCAAACTGGCCAAATGGCCATGGATGGTCGTTGTTTTTAGATTGCGTTGGCCGGCAATGGCGTCGATGCCTAAACCAGAACGGAATAACTCTAGCGTGTGTTGCAGAGTATCGACCGTGCTGGCCGTTTCGGTGGAGGCTGCACCATAATTTTTTATCACGTTGATAAACACATCGGCATAGCGTTGCAGCTTAGCCTCACCGACGCCGTTGAGGCGGGCGAATTGCGTACGAGTCGTAGGAAGTTGTTCGCACATCTCCATCAACGTCGCGTCGTGAAAGATCACATACGGCGGCAGACTCAGGTCTTTGGCGAGTTGTTTACGGCAATCGCGCAAGGCCTCCCACAATGTGTTGCCGACGGGTTTTACGGACCTCAGCGGTTTTTGCCCTTTACGTGTCGCCGCCGGTTTGGGTTCGTGACGCAACCACAACCTTTGCTCGCCGCGTAATAATGGGCGGCAGAGTTCGGTTAAACACAGGTTACCGTGACCTTGAATGTCCACCGACAACAAGCCGCGTGCGATCAATTGGCGAAATACGCTGCGCCATTGCGGCGCATCCAGTTCACTGCCGATACCATAGACACTGAGTTGCTGATGATTGTATTGGCGAATACGTTCGGTATCGTGCTTGAGTAACACGTCGATTAAATAATTCACCCCAAACCGTTGCTCGGTGCGGTGCACACAAGAC
>JANNJI010000138.1:0-2878 GCA_031405795.1 Gammaproteobacteria bacterium | reverse complement strand
GTGCCTTGATTGCGGGCAAAGAGACGTTTGAATTTCCTGAACAGGTTGATCCTGTCTATATCAATTTACAGCGGCAATTGTTAATCGATCAGTTAAAAGAATATCGTGCCCGCGCGGAACAAGTCAGGCTGGTGATTGAGCAAAAGCAGTCGGGGATTAACCTGTTCCGGAAATTCAAACGTCTCTTTGCCCGCAATCAAGGCACGCAACCTCGCCGCCTCGATCATTGAGGCGGTTTTTTCGTTGATGAATTTACCCTCTTCCGCACCGGCAGCGGTGGGGTCAAGCTCGATCAATAAATCACCTTGATGAACGAACTGACCGTCACGCACATGAATGCCCTTGACCACACCCGCCTCCAGCGGTTGGATAATCTTGGAATGATCACTGGGAATGATCTTTCCCTGTGCCACCGCGACAATATCAATGTGCCCCATCGAGGCCCAGATAATAACAAAAAGAAAAATAATGAGAATTACGCCACCAACAACCCGGCCTAACGGCGACGCAGGGGTTTCCTGAATCTCCAGCACCGCCGGCAAAAACTCGGTTTCCCTCCCGCGACCAATGGGCAAGGGATGTTTATTAATATTCGCCATTTTTTGGAACAACTTAGTTAACAGCAACATGATCCCCCATATGGCTCCGGTGTAAACGGGCGTAATAGCCATTCATTGATATGAGTTCGGCATGGGTACCCTTTTCAACAATCTCACCCTTCTCCACCACAAAAATACAATCGGCGTTGCGGATTGTCGACAGCCGGTGCGCAATCAGCAACACGGTGCGGCCTTGGCAAATCTTGGTCAGATTGGTTTGGATAATACTTTCCGATTCATAATCCAGCGCACTGGTGGCCTCATCAAATAATAAGATCCTCGGGCTCGTCACCAGGGCGCGCGCAATCGCAATGCGTTGCCGCTGGCCGCCAGATAAGGTCACGCCATGTTCACCAATCATGGTGTCGTAACCCTGTTCCATCTCGACAATAAAATCATGTGCACCGGCCAACTTGGCAGATTGGGTTACCACCTCCAACGACATGCCCGGATCGGACAGCGCGATGTTCTCGCGCACGCTGCGATTGAATAACACGTTTTCCTGCAACACAACACCGATGTTTCTGCGCAGCCAGGCCGGATCAAGCTGGGCGATATCGATCCCATCGATCAATATCCGGCCGGATTCAGGTATATATAAGCGTTGAATCAACTTGGCGATCGTGCTTTTCCCCGAGCCGGAACGGCCGACGATACCGATGATCTGGCCCGGCGCGATATCCAGACTGAGTTTTTTTAAGATTTGCTGGCCATCTACCTTGTAACGAAAACTGATATTGTCAAATTGAATGTGCCCGGCAAAGTTGGGTAGCGTGCTGCGGTTCTGACTGTAACTGGGCTCTGGCGTACTATTTAATAAGTCACCCAAGCGGCGCACCGACAAACTGGCCTGCTGGAAATCCTGCCACAGTTGCACCAAGCGTAATAACGGCCCCGTGACCCGGCCCGCCAGCATATTAAACGCAATTAACTGACCGATGGACAGCGAACCGTCCATCACCATCGAGGCGCCAAACCACAGGATCGCCACCGTGGTAAGTTTGTTAATGAAGGCGGCGATCTGCCCGGAAATATTTCCCAAACTCAACGCGCTAAAACTCGAGCGCACGTAACCCGCCAGTTGTTCTTCCCAACGGCGTTGCATCGCCGGTTCCACCGCCATGGCTTTTAAGGTACCGATACCATTAATTGTTTCAACCAGGAAGGCCTGATTCTCCGCGCCACGCGCAAATTTTTCTTCCAGCCGTTGACGAAACACCGGCGTGATAAAAACCGACAACAAGACATACAACGGAATAGTCGCCAGCACAATCAGGGTAAGGTTGACGCTGTAGACAAACAACACCGCGATAAACACCACGGTAAAGAACACATCGATCAGCAAGGTTAAGGTGGAGCTGGTGATAAATTGCCGGATGGTTTCCAACTCGCGCACCCGCGCCACGGTTTCACCGACGCGGCGTGATTCAAAGTAGGTGATGGGCAGGCGGATCATGTGGCTGAATAATTTTGCGCCCAACGCCACATCGATACGGCTGGTGGTATGCGCAAACACATAAGTACGTAAGCCGCCCAATACCACCTCGAACAAGGTCAGCGCCAATAAACCAATCGATAATACGTGCAAGGTCGTCATCGCCTTGTGTACCAGCACCTTGTCGATCACAACTTGAAAAAACAACGGCGTCAACAAGGCGAACAATTGCAGAAAAAACGAGACCACTAACACTTCGATCAAGGGTTTACGGTACTTGAATACCGACGGCAGAAACCAACTGAGATCAAATTTGCGATCATCGCTTTGCAAATTGGCGCGCTTGGTCACCAGGATCAGGTGGCCATCCCAAATTTCCAAAAACTCCTCGCGGCTCAACGTTTTAGGATTGTTCTGCGTGGGGTCTTGCAGCAAAACCTGATCGGCCTTAACACCTGCAAGAATAATAAAGTCACCGCTCTTGAGTGAAACAATCGCGGGCAGCGCAGTCTTGGCCAGCTTGTCCCATTTGCTGGTGATGATCGCCGTCTTCAAGCCCATCGATTTGCCCATCCGCAACAACTCCGCCGGACCGGCTTTATCCTTTGGCTCCACAAACTGCCGCCGCAACTGCTCCGGACTTGTCGCCATACCCATAAAACGGGCAATCAGACACAGTGACAATAAGCCGGTATCAATTACATTGGTGACAGTGTCGTTGGTCATTGCAGATTTGCACTTGTTATCATTTAAATATCAAATTAATTTCCCATCCACAAAAACAACAACCGGGCTATTAACCCGGTCGTCGTCAGCCCTTGCTTAGAATACCACTACGCCGCCG
>JANNJI010000137.1:0-11905 GCA_031405795.1 Gammaproteobacteria bacterium | reverse complement strand
CCGACCGAGGTCAGCGTGACCAGGAAGCCGAGGATGGCGCCGGCCAGCACCGTCATCGCGGGCTGGGCGCGCTTGAAGCGCTCGGGCATGCGTGTGCGCCGCTTTGCGCCCCAGGCGTGCGAATAGGCGCGAAAGAACATCGCCACCGCGGTGCAAGCACAACGACAGCAAACACTTTGCGATCATCGATGCGGCGATGAATGATCTGATGCGTCCGGCGTTATACGATGCCTGGCATGAGATCGTTGCGGTGCAACCACGTCGTGATATCCCCACCATCCATTATGACGTGGTCGGTCCGGTATGCGAATCCGGCGATTTTCTTGGCAAAGATCGCCCGTTGGCAATCCAGGCCGGTGACTTACTGGCGGTGCGTTCCGCCGGTGCTTATGGTTCGAGTATGAGTTCCAATTATAATACCCGTCCGCGTGCCGCCGAGGTCATGGTCGACGGCAACACGGCGCATCTGGTGCGCCAACGCGAAACCATTGCTGAATTGTTTGCCGGTGAACACTGTCTGCCGGAATAAACCGTTTTTCCCGGGCAGTGATTCGGCCCAGTGATCACCTCGCCGTTTACCCCGATAAACTTCCAGCACATACGCTTACTATAATGAAGGAAAATATGGTATATAAATACCTGTCTTCTATCATGAGCACCTAATACATGCACCTTCCCTTTACAAAGATGCACGGCATCGGCAATGACTTTGTGGTTATTAATGCCATTAAACAGCGCGTGGCATTTTCTCCCGAGCAATTACGTTTTATTGCTGACCGGCATTTTGGCATCGGCTGTGATCAAATCCTGTTGGTCGAAGCCACGGATCGGCCGGGCGTGGATTTTCGTTATCGTATTTTTAATGCCGATGGTGGTGAAGTAGAACAGTGCGGTAACGGGGTGCGCTGCTTTGCCCGTTTTGTCCGCGACAAGGGTTTGACCAACAAAGAGGTCATCACGGTTGAGACCAACACGGGGATACTCATGTTACATGTCCAGAACGATGGCCAGGTAACGGTAAACATGGGTATCCCTGAATTCATCCCGGCAAAAATCCCCTTTGTCACCGAACAATCCGCCGGCAGTTATTCCTTGGCGGTCAATGGGCACAACTTTATCATTGGCGCAGTAGCCATTGGTAATCCGCACGCGGTGTTGCAAGTCGATGATGTCGAACTGGCACCGATCACGCAATTGGGCCCGGCGATTGAGCAGCATACGCGTTTTCCGAAGCGCGTGAATGTCGGTTTTTTACAGATCGTCTCACGCGATGAGTTCAAATTGCGTGTTTATGAGCGTGGTGTTGGTGAAACACTGGCATGTGGTTCAGGCGCCTGTGCGGCGATGGTCATCGGTCGCACCTGGAATTTATTAAACGAAACCGCGCAGGCGCGCTTGCGCGGTGGTACACTTATTATCAAGTGGCAAGGCCCCGGAACACCGGTGATGATGACGGGACCGGCACAAACCGTATACGAGGGTTCCATCGAGTTATGAGCAGCCCACACAAACCCAATCCAACTGACGATGCCGAACGCGAGCGTCAAGTCAGCAAATTCCTGCGTGACACTCCTGATTTTTTTTCCCGCCACCCTGAATTGCTCGCCGATCTATACCTGCCGCACAGTACCGGTGGCGCCATTTCACTGATTGAGAAACAAGTGGCGATCCTGCGCGAACAAAAAGACGAGCACAAACAGAAGCTGCAAACTCTGATTAAAAATGCCCAATTCAATGAACGCCTGAATGAACACATCAATCAGTTGACCCTGGCGTTACTGGATGCCACCAGTTTGGATGAAGTGTTGAACATTGTGCAAACACGCTTAAGTAAGGATTTTGCCGCTGATGCCGTGGTGATCCGTTTGTTCAATACCGGTCATCCCCTCTTATCAGCGCAACCCGAGATCGTTGATTGGAGTGAACCTGCCCTAGGTGCGTTTGAAAAAATCATTCGCGAACGCCGCCCTGTCTGCGGCCGACTTCAGCCTGGCCAGCTGGAGTCGTTGTTCAATGATGAGGCCGGTCACATCGCCTCCTGTGCCTTGATGCCCCTGGTGGAGAGTGAAAACAGTCACACTTGTTATGGCATGTTGGCCATTGGCAGCCATGAACGGGATCGTTTCCGTGCTGACATGGGGACGGTATTTTTGGCACAGTTGGGAAAAATTCTTACCCGAGTCTTGATCCGTTACCTCAAAACCTAGTGCGATGACCGCGTTGGAACTTGCTAAGACCGATCAATTTCTGCAAAAACTGCAGCATGAAAAGCACTACTCTCCCCATACCTTAAGTAATTATGCGCGTGACCTGGCGCGTTTTACCGCCTTTCTCGATACGCGTTCAATTCGTGACTGGCCAGGGATCGATGAAAAACTCATTCGTGATTATCTCGCCACACGTCATCAACAACACATGGCGGCGCGCAGTCTGCAACGCGAACTCTCCACGCTGCGCAGTTTTTTTAATTTTCTGATTCAGGAGCAAGTGCTGACCAATAATCCCGCCAAGCATCTGCAAGCCCCCAAGGCCGAGCGTAGCTTGCCGACCACTTTGGATGTAGATCAAATGCAACAGTTTTTACAGATCAACGCGGATGATCCGCTGGCGATCCGTGACAAGGCCATCCTGGAACTCTTTTATTCCTCCGGTTTGCGTTTATCCGAGTTGACCCAATTGAATTTAGTGGATATGGATCTGCACGACGGCATGGTGACAGTCACCGGCAAAGGTCGCAAGACACGGCGTGTACCGGTGGGTAAGTATGCGCAACAAGCGATCCGTGTCTGGCTGACAATACGCGCACAATTTACTAATCAAGCCCAGACCCCCGCACTCTTTCTTAGTCAACAGGGTCTGCGCGTGTCAACGCGTAATATTCAACACCGCCTGCGCAGTTGGGCGCAAAAACAAGGGATCGGCGTGCATATCCATCCCCACATGCTGCGCCATTCATTTGCCAGTCATCTGCTTGAGTCCAGCGGTGATCTACGCGCCGTGCAGGAGCTGTTGGGCCATAGCGATATCTCCACCACGCAGATTTACACGCATTTGGATTTTCAACACCTCGCCAAAGTCTACGATCAAGCGCACCCGCGAGCGAAAACTAAATTAAAGCCGACGTAATATTACTTGGCAACCATTGATTAATTGATTATCCAACCCTTTTTACCTATGCAAGATTACGACGCCATCCCCTACGAAAGCACACCGATTGCTGATGCGCATCCCTATAAACTCGCAGCGCTTGGCCAATTACTTGGTCTGACACCACCACCACCCGCCAACAGCCGCATCCTCGAGTTGGGCTGTGCCGAAGGCGGCACGCTGATCCCACTGGCGCGATTATTTCCTGATGCACAGTTACTAGGCCTGGAATTATCGGCGGTACAAACCGATACCGGTAATACCTTGATCAGCGCCTTGGGCCTGCGCAATGTCCGCATTCAATGCGCCGATATTCTTAACGTTAGCAAGGAGCTGGGCCAATTTGATTACATCATTGCCCACGGTGTTTACTCCTGGGTACCGGCAGCGGTACAAACCAAAATGCTGGCCTTGTGCCACGACTTGCTTACCCCGCAAGGGCTGGCCTACATCAGTTACAACGTTAATCCCGGCTGGCGTTTGCGTGGGGCGCTGCGCGACATGTTTGCCTATCACCTGCGCAATGAAACCTCACCGCAAAAAAAACTCACCGGCGCGTATCAATTTATCGAGTTACTGGAAAAAGGTCTGGGTCAATCATCAACACTGATGGCCAACTATCTGCGCCAGGAGTTGGCCCATCTACGCAAGGCACGTGCCGCGTATCTGTATCATGAATACCTTGAGACGGTGAACGAACCCATACTGTTTACGGAATTTGTCACCCGGCTCGAACAACACGCGTTGCGTTATGTCTGCGACACGGAATTATTCACCCTGTTTGCATCCAGCTATGGACCCACTGGTGAGGCCATGCTGGAACAGTTTGCCGACATGGAATCCATTGAACAATATGCTGATTTTTTACAGATGCGCACCTTCCGCCAATCGGTCATTTGTCACGCCAGACAGAAGCCGGAATATGAAATTGATTTAAATTCCCTGGATCAGCTTGCCGCTTATTCGAATTTATCCGCGCAAAAACCGCCGGACCTGCATCAGGTGTGTGCCGATAACTTTAACACGGTGTTGGGTAAAATATTGCCGGTTAATCATCCGCTGACCAAGGCAAGTCTGCTGTATCTTGATGCCGTGTATCCTGATGCCATTGCCTTGCCCGACTTGCTCGTGATTGCCCAGGATGCCCTCAAAAAAAACCATGCCGACAAACTGGCAGGCGAGGTCAATACCTGGCGCGGTGAAATGTTTAATCTGTTTGCTAATAGTTTAATTGGCTTATCCACTGAGCCACGTCATTTCCCCGCAACACTGGGCAGCACCGCCGCCACGACATTTGCCCACTTGCAGGCCCAGCGTAGCGGCGGCTTTGTCAGCACCACCTGGTCAGAAACCCTCTCACTCGACGCGTTTTCCGCACGATTAATTCAATTGCTCGATGGCAGCCGCACTAAAACACAGATTACCATGCAGCTCTTTGCCGAAATGAAGAAAGACAATCCCCATCTTACCCGTGTTGCCATTGAACACAATATCAACCGACTCTTCTTGATGTTTGCAAAAAATGGCGTGTTACAACCAACACCCTCGTTTACGTAGCAAAACTAAAACTTAATTTCTATAATAATAGTAATGTATACAGTGGCGGCTGTGCTACAAATCTAACCAATCAATACAGTGTGCATTTAATGCAGTAAATATAATTACTCGCACATTTTACAGTTACGACACAAATTTGTTAAAAATTAATATCTACTCAACGGGCGGTGCCCCTGTTTCTAGTATGGATGTCCGATGCTGTGTGTCGATGATCGCAATTATTATTAATTCCTGTAGCACATTACCAAAATACTGTTAACATTAACCCGCTCGTTGATTAACAAATCATGGCAGCAATATATTAATTAATCATTATTTATAAAATCCAAGGAGATCATCATGTTTGGAGTTTCAATGAAATTAAATTCGGCAAAGACACTACTTGCAATCGGTACAGCAACATTATTTTGTTTCGGTACTGCCTGGGCAGGCGCCATTACCCCGGAGATGCAACAAAAGATCGATGCCTACAAAGCCAAGGCTGCCACCATGGCTGCGGACCCCGCACTGATCCAAGCAGTAAAAGAAGCCAATACCAAAGGGCCTATTGCCGGATTGGACAATGCCAAATGGGAAAAATTAGCCGACAACAGCCCAGAGGCCTCTGAGATGGTGAACAATGCCGCGGGCAAGTTACTGACTAAATGGATGAATGAAGATGCCAAGTCGCTCAATAAGTTGGTATTAACCGGTAAACAGGGTAACCGCTTCGCGTTCACCTCCAAACCTGCAACTTATATGTCCAAGGACAAAGCACATTTTAGTGAATCGTTCGCCGGCAAAAACTGGCAAATGAAGGAAACCCAACCCGACCCCAGCACCAAGATTGAAACCGTGCAGATTACCGTTCCGGTGAAAGACGGCAGTAACACCATTGGTGTATTACTGTTGAGCCTGACCGCCGATAACCTGCGCAATTAATCGCGTCATTTATACCGCAAGCCCTTCTTCCGAACATGGACGAAGGGCTTGTTTATTTAACCCCTGAAAAAATCAAAAAAATTTACAGGTGATACGATTTGCTCAATTCATGCACCGCGTCGATGAATGCGCGGGCGTGGTCGGGATTGACGTTTTGCTGGATGCCGTGACCTAAATTAAAGACATGCCCGCTACCCTTGCCAAAACTTTGCAGGATAAAGGCGACTTCGTCACGAATGCGTTGTGGTGAGGCGTACAGTACGGTGGGATCCATGTTACCTTGCAGGGCGACCTTATTACCGACACGTTGTCGTGCCTGACCAATGTCGATAGTCCAGTCAATCCCCAAACAATCCGCGCCGGTTTGAGCTTGTGTTTCCAACCACTGACACCCCCCCTTGCTAAACAATACTATCGGCACGCGTTGACCATCCTGTTCGCGCTTTAATCCGGCGATGATCTGTTGCATGTAATCCAGCGAAAAGGTTTTGTAATCGCGCGTGGTCAAAGTGCCGCCCCAGGTATCGAATATCATCAGCGCCTGGGCGCCTGCTTCAATCTGTGCATTAAGATAGGCGATCACGGTACGGGCGATCACATCGAGCAATTGATGCATACTTTTCGGATCGTCATACAACATGCCCTTAACCTTGGCGAATTCTTTACTGCCACTGCCCTCAACCATGTAAGTGGCCAGGGTCCAAGGGCTGCCGGAAAAACCGATCAGTGGTACACGACCATTTAGTTCACGGCGGATCACACTCACTGCGTCCATGACATAACCCAGTTTGTCGTGCATATCGGGAACCGCAAGTTTTTTAACATCCGCCGCGCTGCGTACCGGCCGTTCAAAATGCGGGCCCTCCCCTTCCGCAAAATACAAACCCAACCCCATTGCATCAGGAATGGTCAGGATATCGGAAAATAAAATGGCGGCGTCAAGATCAAATCGCGCCAATGGTTGTAAGGTGACTTCACAAGCCAGTTCCGGTGTTTTGCACAGCGTGAGAAAATCTCCGGCCTTTTTCCTTGTTTCCTTATACTCAGGCAAATAACGACCCGCCTGACGCATCATCCATACCGGCGTGACATCCACCGGTTGACGTAACAAGGCGCGGAGAAAACGATCGTTTTTTAAGGCAGTCATATTAGATCCAACACAGAGGCGCAAAAAGCGCAGAGAAGAGATGTTTATTCATGCAGTTGATCATACCATCGCGGTAAGTTAAATCCTCACACCAACACGCAACTGGGTTCACAGATTAAAAAATAATTCTCTGCGCCATCACAATTGAGCCCGGCGCTAAACGCGCAGATAATCCAAAATCCCGTCCGCCGCCTCGCGGCCTTCAAAGACCGCAGTGACAACCAAGTCGGCACCACGCACCATGTCGCCCCCGGCGAATATCTTGGGATTGCTGGTTTGCATTTTATATTGTTGTGTGGCGGACGCTTTGACGCGACCACGCTCGTCCAGTTGTACATTGGCCGCGGTAAACCACGGTGCGGGACTGGGACGAAAACCAAAGGCAATGATCACCTTATCCGCTGCGATGATTTCTTCCGAACCCGGCACAACTTCGGGTACACGACGCCCGAGTGCATCCGCCGCGCCTAACTGCGTGGTGACCATCTTCACACCTTCGACTTTACCCTTACCAACAATTGCAATCGGCTGGCGGTTCCATAAAAATTGCACACCTTCTTCCTTGGCGTTACTGACTTCACGTTTGGAGCCGGGCATATTCGCCTCATCACGGCGGTAGGCACAGGTCACGCTCTTGGCCGACTGACGAATCGCCGTGCGATTACAATCCATGGCGGTATCACCGCCGCCAAGCACGACCACACGCTGATTCTGCATGCTGACAAAATCAGATTCGCACTTATGTGTCTCATAACATTGCCGCACGTTGGAGATTAAATACGGCAATGCCTCATGCACGCCAGGCAAATCCTCACCGGGGAAATCCCCTTTCATGTAGGTATAGGCACCCATGCCGAGGAATACGGCATCGTATTGCGCCGCCACCGTGTCGAACGCGATGTCCTTGCCCACGTCGGTATTTAAAATAAATTCCACACCCATCTCTTCGAGGATCTTGCGCCGGTGTTTGACGATTTCTTTTTCTAATTTGAATTCAGGAATACCAAAGGTCAGCAGGCCGCCAATTTCCTCGTAACGATCATAAACCACGGCCTTGACCCCGTTACGCGTCAATACATCCGCACACGCCAAACCGGCGGGACCGGCACCGATGATCGCGACTTTTTTGCCGGTGTCTTTCACCTGTGATAAATCCGGACGCCAGCCCTGCGCAAACGCGGTATCCGAAATATAACGTTCGACCGCGCCAATGGTCACCGCGCCAAAGCCATCGTTTAAAGTGCAGGCGCCTTCACACAGGCGATCCTGCGGGCAGACCCGTCCGCATATTTCCGGTAAGGAGTTGGTGCGATGCGACAATTCCGCCGCCGCAAATAAATTGCCTTCGGCAACCAGCTTCAACCAATTGGGGATGTAGTTGTGTACCGGACACTTCCATTCGCAGTAGGGATTACCGCATTCCAGACAACGGGTCGATTGTTGTGCCGCCGCCTGGCCGTTGTATTGACCATAGATCTCGCGGTATTCCTTGATCCGCACCGCCACCGATTGTTTGTGTGGATCCGTGCGCGGCAGCTGGATAAACTCAAAATTATTTTTCTTGGCCATAAAAATTACGTACTTTAAGCCGCAGCGCGGCGCATGTCTTCCAGGATGGATTCCATGGAAGCGGCCTTGGGTTTAATCAGCCAGAACTTACCAATCTCATCGGCGAAGTGATCTAATATATATTGTCCGCGCTCACTCGCCGTTTCACGCACAAATTCCTGGATCAGCTCACGTAAATAAACGCGATGCTCTTCCATGTTTTGCGGGGCAACCCGCAAGGCATCTGCGTCGTAGCGATTGTAATTATCCGAAAAGTTATGCAATTCATCATAGACGTAGGCAAAGCCCCCCGTCATCCCGGCACCAAAATTCACCCCAGCATTACCCAACACGGCAACAACGCCACCGGTCATGTATTCGCAACCGTGATCACCAATGCCTTCCACCACTGAGATCGCACCGGAGTTGCGCACGGCAAAACGTTCACCGGCCAACCCCGCCGCAAACAATTTGCCGCCAGTGGCACCATACAAACAGGTATTACCGATGATCGTGGTTTCGTGCGCAGCAAATTGACTGTTCCGTGGCGGATATAAAACTAACTTACCACCCGCCATGCCTTTACCGACATAATCATTGGCATCACCTTCCAGGATCATGTGCAGACCACCGGCATTCCACACCCCGAAACTCTGACCTGCAGTACCTTGCAGGCGCAACACGATTGGTTTGTCTTCCATTCCCAGGTTGTCGTGCCGTTCGGCAATTTCACCTGACAGGCGCGCACCGATCGAGCGATGAATATTGGCAACCTGATAATGGAATTCACCGCCGGATTTGTTTTTTATCGCTGTCAGGCAATCACGCACCATTTGTTCGGCAAGTTCACCTTTATCAAACGGTGAGTTTTTCGCTACCGTACAATATTGCGGTTTGTTCTTTGGCACACCCGCATCGGCGAGCAAAGGTGCAAGGTTCAGGCGTTGCTGTTTTTTCGTAACCGCACCGGATGCCTGTAACAAATCAGTACGACCGATGATGTCAGTTAACTTGCGGCAACCCAATTGCGCCAACAATTCCCGCACTTCCTGCGTCACGAAACGGAAATAATTCATTACCCATAACACTTCACCGCGATAATGTTGCTTACGCAATTGTTCATCCTGGGTTGCCACACCGGTCGCGCAATTATTCAAATGACAAATACGCAGATATTTGCAACCCATCGCAATCAGCGGCGCGGTACCGAAACCGAAACTCTCCGCGCCTAAAATGGCTGCCTTGATCACATCCAGCCCGGTCTTCAAACCACCATCGGTTTGCAGGCGCACCTTGTCGCGCAGGTCGTTGGCACGCAGGATCTGATGGGTCTCAGTCAGGCCTAACTCCCACGGACTACCGGCATATTTCACCGAAGTCAGCGGCGAGGCGCCGGTGCCACCATCGTAGCCGGAGATCGTGATCAAATCGGCATAGGCCTTCGCCACACCGACGGCGATAGTGCCCACCCCGGCCTCGGCCACCAATTTCACCGACACCAATCCCGCTGGATTGACTTGTTTCAAGTCGTAAATCAATTGCGCGAGGTCTTCAATCGAATAAATATCATGATGCGGCGGCGGTGAGATCAGCCCCACGCCTGGTTTGCAATAACGCAGCCGTGCGATCATTTCATTGACCTTGTGGCCGGGCAATTGCCCGCCCTCACCCGGCTTGGCGCCTTGCGCGATTTTAATCTGCATGACCTCGGCGCTGCGTAAATAAGCCGGTGTCACCCCAAAGCGACCAGAGGCCACTTGTTTGATTTTGGATCGATTGTTCGCCTTGTAACGTTTTGGATCTTCACCGCCTTCACCGCAATTGGAACGACCGCCCAGGGTGTTCATCGACTCCGCCAAGGTTGAATGCGCCTCGGGTGACAACGCACCTAATGACATACCGG
This sequence comes from Gammaproteobacteria bacterium, assembly GCA_031405795.1. Classification (GTDB taxonomy): domain Bacteria; phylum Pseudomonadota; class Gammaproteobacteria; order UBA6429; family Thiohalophilaceae; genus JACQBC01. The sequence continues at coordinate 1,682 of JANNJI010000137.1, read as the reverse complement.
CAGAATCAAAACGCATTAAAATATCATGTTCTGATTCCACCTGATCGATCGGAATCGACTGCACATCGCTGCGCAGCTTCAATAGATCGCGCAGTGCTAACGGGTGGCGATTATCCACCATCTGGCTATATATCTTGAACTTGGCAAACTCGCCCGAACGCACCGCCGCCTGCAGTGTGATCACAACATCCGGGTTATAGGCATGATCTTCACCGTCGTGGATAAACTTCAGCAATCCGCCTTGCGCAATCGACTTGCGGGGATTCCACGCCAACATCGCCAGCTGCCGCTGATCCTGTTCAAAATCTTCGAAGTGAATACCGGAGAGCCGATTGGTGGTACCGTTGAAACACAACTCGACCACATCCTGGTGCAAAGCGACGGCCTCAAATAACTGCGCACCGCGATACGACGAGATGGTGGAGATGCCCATCTTCGAGATGATCTTGAATAAACCTTTATTAATTCCGCTGAGGTAATTCTTGAATAACTTGTTGGTGTCTTTTTCCGTAATCTCGCTGCTGCGCTGCATGTCCTGGATCGCCGCAAAGGCCAGATACGGATAAATTGCGGTTGCGCCATATCCCAGCAACACCGCAAAGTGATGCGGGTCGCGTACCGTGGCGGTTTCCACCACGATATTAGCATCACAACGCAGGCCTTCAGCTATTAAGCGCTGATGTACTGCGCCAGTTGCAAATAGCGCATGCACTGGGATGTGATCTTTCTTGATCTGTCGATCACTCAGTACCAGGATCACCGCACCCTGTTTGATCGCCTGCACCGCCTGGTCAGTGATGGCCGTGATCGCCGCCTGTAAGGTGGTGGTTTCGTGATATTGCAATTCAATACGGTGATGCCGGTAATCGCTATTCTGTAAATTCAGTAATTGTTTGAACAGGCTGGTCGACAAGACCGGTGACTTCACCAAGGCACGTTGCGCATGTTCAGGGGTTTCTTCAAACATGTTACGTTCACGACCAAAGCAAGTCTCCAACGACATGACGATCTGCTCACGGATCGGATCGATGGGTGGATTCGTGACCTGTGCAAACTGTTGGCGAAAGCTATCAAAAGGTGAACGGATGTGGCGCGACAAGACGGGGAACGGTGTGTCATCACCCATTGAACCTACCGCTTCCATACCCCCTTCGGCTAATACCCGTAGTATCTGATCACGTTCTTCATAGGTAACCTGAAACATCTTCTGATAAATCGCCATCATCGCGGCATCTAGCGGCGCATCAACGTCTTCTTCCATCCGCGATTCCAATGACGTAGAACAGGTTGCCATCCATTGTTTGTAGGGATGACGACGCTTGAGGCGATTATCAATGTCATCGGGTAATAACAATTCGCCGGTCTGGGTGTCGGCGGCGATCATCTGGCCGGGCTTCAAACGGCCTTTCATGACGACATCCGCAGGTTTGTATTCATACACGCCTATTTCCGATGCCAGCGTAATGTGGCGATCACGCGTGATCACCCAGCGTGCGGGACGCAAACCATTACGATCCATCGCGCAACCGGCATAACGACCGTCGGTTAAGACAATTCCCGCAGGGCCATCCCAAGGTTCCATGTGCATGGAGTTATACGCGTAAAACGCCCGCAGATCGGCGTCCATAGTATCGACGTTCTGCCACGCCGGTGGGATCAGCAAACGCATCGCGCGGAAGATG
>JANNJI010000136.1:0-2655 GCA_031405795.1 Gammaproteobacteria bacterium | reverse complement strand
GTTGATCACATTAAACCCTTCGCCAATTCACCCAGTGTCTTCAGCGCAGCATGCAATTTTTCACCGTCAAGTACACCGCAACTGATCCGGATGTGATTACGATACTGCCCATTGGCGCAAAACAAAATGCCCGGACTGATCGCGATATTTTTTTCCATCGCCTTTCGATAAAATAGCATGCAATCCAACCTGTTCGGTAGTTCCACCCACAGCAAAAAACCACCCTGTGGATTCGAGATACGTGTGCCATCGGGAAAATACCGGCTAACATGATTACGTAATTGTTCCATGCGCCGACGATAGACCCCCACCATGTTTTGCAATGCACGCCGATAACTACCTTTGGCGATAAACTCGGCCAACACCAGCTGCGGTAAGGTTGCAGTACTGATATTGTCGAGAAATTTACAGTATTCAATCTGTTCGCGATATTTACCCGCCAGCAGCCAGCCGACACGATATCCCGGTGCCATTGTTTTTGAAAATGAGGAACAATAGATCACGTTACCGGTATCATCATAGGCCTTCGCCGCTTTTGGGCGCGGCTGAGTATAACTTAACACCCCGTACACATCGTTTTCAATCAATGGAATATTCGCCTGCTTAAATAACTTTACCACGCGCTGCTTATGTTGTTCCGGCATACATGCCCCCAACGGATTACTAAAACTCGGCATCAGGATACAAGCGTGAATTTGATTTTTCGCAACAGCGTGTTCCAATGCGCTAACATCAATACCCAGCGTAGGATGTGTGGCAATTTCCAAAGCCCGCATCCCCAATGATTCAATGATCTGTAATACCCCAAAATACGTTGGTGATTCAAGTGCGATGGTGTCGTTGGGTTTTGCCACTACTCGCAACGCCAGGGTCAACGCCTCCATGCAGCCATTGGTAACAGTAATATCATCGGGCGTTGCCTGACAACCTGCCTGACGCATCAGTCGTGCAAGTTGTCGTCGCAATACCAATGCACCGTTGGGGGTTTCATAGTGACCGGCTTCCTGCCAATGGCGTCGTGCGACACCTGCCATATTTCGCGACAAGATGCGCAACGGTAATATATCCGCACCAGGTACTGCCGCGCCCAAGCGAATGAGCCGCGGCGACTTGCCTTCTGCTACCAGCGACATGGCCAATTGTCCGACATTCACCTGCATCGGTTGCGCAGGTGGTTTGCTTGGATTGGGTTCCAACGCACGCGTGTCTTGCCAAGGTTGAACGAAGTAGCCTGATCGTGCCCGCGCCACCAGTAACCCATCATCTGCCAATAACTGAAATGCCTGCACGACCGTTGTAAGACTCACGTCATATTGTTCTCTGACATAACGTAAGGAAGGCATACGTTCGCCGATACCGTATACCCCCTGTCGTATGGCCTTGGCCAGGTCGTGTGCGAGGTATTTATAACGAAACTCTGTCTTCTCCTGCGCCATGACCACCTCATCTGTTCTGGTTGATTTCATCTTAGTCTGTATCTGTTCTTGTTGCCAGAACAACAGTAATCTGCAGCAATATAACACTGGAGAATAGAATGAGTGTATGTTGGTTAAACGGCAAAATCGTGCCAAATGAAGCTGCGGTTATTTCGGTGTTTGATCACGGATTATTATATGGTGACGGTGTCTTTGAAGGAATTCGCTTTTACCAGCAGCAAGTTTTTTTATTGAACGAACATCTGGATCGACTGTTTGATTCTGCCGCTGCACTACTGCTCGTCATTCCTTTTACACGTGCGGAGCTAACACGCGGCATTGCTGAGGCGATTACGACTTTTGGCAAAGCAGACGGTTACTTACGTCTGGTAGTCACCCGTGGGCCCGGCAAATTGGGGGTTGATCCTCGCTTGTGTCCCACCGCCAGTGTTTTCATTATTGCCGATCAATTACAGGTGGTTAGCGATAAGGCTAAAGCGCAAGGTTTATGTACCGTCATTGTCTCAACACGACGTATACCGAATGTCAGTTGGGATTCGCGGATAAAATCGCTGAATTATTTAAATAACGTCCTGGCCAAACTCGAGGCGCACAACGCCAATGCCGACGAGGCAATTATGCTCAATTCCGCTGGCAACGTTGCGGAAGGTTCCGTCGACAACATTTTTATCGTGCGCAATAACCGGTTATTGACGCCGCCTACCATCGACGGTGCACTTGCGGGTATTACCCGCGGCTTGATATTACAATTGGCTAAAGAAAATCACATCGTTGCTGACGAACAGTCACTGACGCCTTTTGATTTGTATACTGCAGATGAATGTTTTCTCACCGGCACCGGCATGGAACTCGTACCTGTTCGCGAAGTGGATGGCCGTATTTTGCGTCAGTGTCCTGGACCGTTTTACTCACAACTACAACAGGCCTTTAAAAAATATGTCACCCTACACACATCGAACAAGCATCTAATAAGTTAAGTGTGGATGAGTATTGCAGTTACTAACGAGGCGCATGGAAAGGATACCCTCCAACCAAGACCGTCAGCAGCAGGGATGCTGCTGTCGAGCCTACACGGATGTATTTACGGCGTGTCTTGGTTGAAGGGTATCCTTTCCTTGTGACGCGTTAGTAATAGCGTGTTGAAAACCTCGAAATTAGACCTCGTTGTCGTTCCGGCCAAACGCAGTGCGAGCCGGACATCCTGCATTTTTCAACAGGC
>JANNJI010000135.1:0-2498 GCA_031405795.1 Gammaproteobacteria bacterium | reverse complement strand
TGAGTTTGTCCCGCAGGAAGTATTCATGGGTCAGATGGCCGGGAATACCGAAACCGCCGATTGGGCGGTGGCGTGGGTGGTCGAAGGGACAGTGAATGTCGCCGAGAGTTACGTCAATCTGATCCCCACCGCGCAGGGTGGTACCCATGTCAATGGTTTACGCACCGGTCTGACCGATGCGATGCGCGAGTTTTGCGAGATACGAAATTTACTCCCGCGTGGTATCAAGATCGCCCCCGAAGATGTCTGGGACAAATTGAGTTATATCCTTTCTGTTAAATTATCTGAACCCCAATTCTCCGGTCAAACCAAGGAACGTCTGACTTCACGCGAGTGCGCGGCTTTTGTGACGGGTGTGGTGAAAGATGCTTTCGCACTCTGGCTCAACCAACATATTGAGGCGGGTGAGCGCATCGCCGAACTGGTGATCACCAATGCTGAGGCCCGCTTGCGTGCCAACCGGACGGTGTTGCGGAAAAAGATCACCCAGGGGCCTGCCTTGCCTGGCAAGCTCGCTGATTGTTCCTCACAGGACATCGAACGGACCGAATTGTTTTTAGTCGAAGGGGATTCCGCCGGGGGTTCGGCCAAACAAGCGCGGGATCGCGAATTTCAGGCAATCATGCCGTTGCGCGGCAAGATCTTAAATACCTGGGAAGTGGAATCCACCGAGGTGCTCGGTTCACAAGAAGTACACGATATCTCGGTAGCCATTGGTGTTGATCCGGGTTCTACCGATGTTGGCAAGTTACGATATGGCAAGGTGATCATCTTAGCCGATGCAGATTCGGACGGGGCGCATATTGCCACTTTGTTATGCGCGTTATTTTTGCGGCACTACTGGCCCTTAGTGGCATCAGGTCATATTTGTGTGGCGATGCCGCCCTTGTTTCGTATTGATGTGGGCAAGGAAGTCTTTTATGCCCATGATGAAGCGGAAAAGAAAGGCATTCTGGATCGCATCGTCGCCGAGAAAAAAACCAGCAAGCCGAATGTGACGCGATTTAAAGGCTTGGGTGAAATGAACCCGATCCAATTGCGTGAGACCACCATGGACCCGAATACGCGGCGCCTGGCGCGGCTAACGATCAAACCCGGTGATGGTACGCAACAGATCATGGATATGTTACTCGGCAAGAAACGCGCCTCGGATCGTCGCGAATGGTTGGAACAACGCGGCGATTTAGCGGATATATAATTTTAAATTAGCGGATATATAATTTTAAATTAGAAAAAAATTATGGCACAACAACCTGATGACACCATTGAACGCCTGCCGTTAAAAGAATTCACGGAAAAGGCCTATCTCGATTATTCCATGTATGTAGTGCTGGATCGTGCCTTGCCGCACATCAGTGACGGCTTAAAGCCGGTACAACGGCGGATTGTCTATGCGATGTCGGAATTGGGCCTGCGTTCGACGGCGAAATTCAAAAAATCCGCGCGCACGGTCGGTGATGTGCTCGGCAAATTTCATCCGCACGGTGACAGCGCCTGTTATGAAGCCATGGTGCTGATGGCGCAACCGTTTTCCTATCGTTATCCGTTGTTGGAAGGGCAGGGCAATTGGGGTTCACCCGATGATCCCAAATCCTTTGCGGCGATGCGTTATACCGAATCACGCCTGTCGGCATTTTCGGATCTGTTACTCAGCGAATTAACTCAGGGTACGGTTGCCTGGGTGCCGAACTTCGATGGCAGCCTGGAAGAACCCAAATTATTACCTGCACGGGTCCCGCACGTGTTACTCAACGGCACAACAGGGATTGCGGTGGGCATGGCTACCGATATTCCGCCGCACAATCTGCGCGAGATCGGCCAGGCCTGTTTACATCTGATAAAAAATCCCAAGGCGACCAATAAAGAACTGTGCGAGTTTGTCCTAGGCCCGGATTATCCCACCACCGCAGAAATTATTACGCCGCGTAAAGAACTGCTGGCGATGTATGAAACCGGTTATGGCAGTATTCGCATGCGCGGCCGTTATGAAGAAGAGGACGGCGATATCATTATCACCGCCTTACCGCACCAGACTTCGCCAGCCAAGATCCTCGAACAGATCGCCCAGCAAATGCAGGCCAAGAAATTACCGATGGTCAGTGACCTGCGCGATGAATCGGATCATGAGCATCCGACTCGGTTGGTAATCATCCCGCGTTCCAATAAGATTAATGTTGATGAGCTGATGGCGCATTTATTTGCCACCACCGATCTGGAACGCACCTTCCGCGTCAACATGAACGTGATTGGTCTCAACGGTCGACCTGCGGTGAAAAACCTGCAAACAATGTTGAGTGAATGGCTGGTCTATCGTACTGATACCGTGCGTAAGCGCCTGGAGTTTCGCCGTTGCCATCTACAGCGACGAAGACCGGATGCACGAGCATCGGCACAAGGCTGACGAGGCGTACCGGGTCGGTCACGGCAAGCGCCCCGTCGACGCGTACCTCGGCAAAGACGAGATCCTCGAAGTGGCCGTCGCCGCCGGCGTTGACGCG
>JANNJI010000134.1:0-5500 GCA_031405795.1 Gammaproteobacteria bacterium | reverse complement strand
GACTGCTGGGTGTCGTTACCGGCTCGAGTCCACGCTCGGCAGGAGGGGTTTCTTTCGCGCCGGAAACATCAGCCACTTCCTGACCCGCTTGTTTTTTTACAAAAACAAACTGGCCATTGTCGCCTGAGCCAGAGGCTATTCTGGCAATTGCCGGCGTCTGTTGGCCTGCAAAACTCAAACGTGGATACACCTCTTTATTAAAAAGCATTTCCATATCAATCAGCTGATATTGGTTGCTTTGCAAGGCTTCAACTATCAGTTTGGCAAATTCACTTTTGTCAGGCACCGTTACATCGGCACCGCCGGAGGCAATCACCTGGCGACTGCGTTTTTTTGCTATGCTTTTTAGTTTTTTCTCGTAGAGAGGATAACCCACATCCGCCGGGCTTTTGTGACCCGGGGTCGGACCACTACGCGTTAGTGCCCCGCCGTAACAGGAGTCCGTTAACAACACAATGTTTTTTGCTTTCACCTTTGTGGCAGATAACAGCGATTGTAAATGGGTAAACATAATCCAGGAGGACTCCACATCCAGTTTTCCATCAACCGGAATCCAATAGCCTGTTTCAGTGAGCGGATCCAGTTGGCCATGACCGGCATAATAAATCAGCAGATTGTCATTTTCCTCCAAGGTCTCCAGAATGCGCCGTAACTCCCTTTCAATATTCTCTCTGGTAGCTTGCTCGTCAAGCAGATAAGTGACATGTTTATCATCAAAGGTATAATGTGTGGTGAGAACGCTGCGAATATTCTCGGCATCACGTTTTGCGTATTTTAGTTTTGGCCATTTGTTATAGGCATTTATACCGATAATCAGCGCATAATAATTTCCGAAATCCGTAGCCAACACCGGCTGTTCAACTTGTTGCGCACCACGATTTTTTGATTGTTCTGAAAATTTATCACATGCGGCAATACTTGCCAGGAAAAAAATCAGTAAAGATAATCCCGCTATCTGCCCTATCATTTTCTTCCCACCATGCTTGCTGGCTACAGAAAACCATGCATCCGGCCCCGTTGATTTTGTTTCTATAATAGATAACATACCACCTCCACTTTGATAAATACGCCTATCTATTTACATTGCGGTATTTGTTTACAGTTCTTTCCAACATGAAATTCGTGTGAAAGCTTGTCTTTTTTTGCCCTGGTTTCACAGTAGTCCTTATTGGTTGTCGCACACACGGGTTGCGGTGTTAAAAATACGCAACAGCCCGTATCAACGGCATCAGCCAGCATAAATTGTGTGTCAGCGACCTTGTGGTCGTCCGCCCAACATAGTGCACCATTCGTTAATATCAGATTAGCAAGCAAAATATACACAAAATTTTGAGGTTTCATGACCATTACTCCTATTTAAATATTCGTGACAAAACATATTGTTCCTGCTTTTCATAACCACCCATTTTTAATTTTGTACGCCACACCGGTTAGCCTGATCACAGACACTGGTTAATGCCTTGGCTCCGGGTTGCCCGCCCGGTTTTTTTGCTTCTTCGATGAATGGCCGATAACGCCAGCAGGCCTTTAATTCCATTGTGCTTCTGTCCCAGCGCTTCATATCTTTTTTAACTTTTATTTTTTGATACTCGACACCCGTATCGGCCAGGGTATCAGGAATAACTTTGGCATTTCCGTCCCATGCCATGGACCCCACTGCGATCCGTTTTATCGGATCAATCACCATGACGGTATGTCCATCACCCTGGTTATCATCCCGGTAAACCAGTACATCGCCGAGTTTAAAATCCTGATCATTATCACATCGTTCAAATTGATCATTCATACGACTGTTCTTACCTACCATGTCTGCGGTAGAGATATAGTCGTTTGATCGATTATAAGGCAGCCCTGCACGGGTAAAGCTAAACCAGATAAAACGTGAACAGTCGATCCCCATTTTTAGATTTTGCTCATCATTTGGTTTATTCCACGTGTGTTGTTTGTAGCCAATACCATCTTTACCGGAGGCGTTGACCAGCCAGTCTGCTTTTGCAAGAACCTTATACAGTGCGGTTTCAGGGTTATCCGGCATATAGGGCGCAATATTAAAATTACTGACCGTGTATTCACGTTTTGCGATTGGCGTCTCTTCACTTTTTTGTTTAAGAAATTTCTGATTGGCCTCCACTCGCATACTGATTGAACTCATGGTCCAGGGTGAACTTTCAATTGCCTCTGCTTCAATTTTTACACCGCGTGATCCCGGTGCAAGATACGCATCCAGTGCTTTATAAAGCGGACTTTTTTTCGGCCCCATCGCCCGCGACACTGCCGGGCTGGATAACAGGTGCCAGGCAACAGGGTTTGTTTCTTGTGTGCCAAAAACAAGGATACGATCTTGCAAATCAAGCGGCGGAGTACCTCTGAAAGTTTCGCCTGGACTATTAAAAACAACTTGCTCACCCGGCTTTAGTAACACCGTACGCCCATCAGTGGGAAAACCATAGGTCCCACCATCGGTTGAAGCGATAATGCCGCCAACCAATAATGGCGTCGGCGATTTTTCAGCAAGCCTGACACGGATATTCCAGGCATGACAAAGTGGGATGATTTGTTCGGTATTGGCAACGGCCTGCTCCCATGCCCCCTTGGCACAGGGGCCTTGCTTTTGTGCGGGGATAAGCTGGACTTGCAGGGTTTCATTGTCAGCATACAAACTGCCGCCTTCACCTTGCAACGCCAACAAGGCATGTTGTCGTGCATGTTGCCAGAGGCTCGCTGGAATTTTTGCATCGGTCACATAAGTATTACGAATTTTGTTCTCCGGTCCCATCAACTGTAACTGGTTGTCATGTGTCATCACCAGCTCGTAATCTCCCCTGCCCTCTGTTAATTCCACCAGTATCTTTGCATCCAAGTCCTGTTCTATCGCTTTGCGTAGCGCCACAGTACGCTCTTGCACTATGCCACCCGGTTCATTTGATGGACGCAGTCTTACCTTGATTTTGAGAAAGGCATCTGCCGGACGCACTAATAGTGCCAAATCACCCTTTGCAATTTTTGCTGCGCTGTCCGATGCAGCAGAAATATGTGCGGTTGCACTTAATCCGGAGGTTGAATCCACAATCAAGGTTGCTTTTGCCTTGCCTGGATCACGCGTTGTATCTCCGGTTGCCGTACCATCATAAACGCGCAGTTCCGCACCTTTTCCCATTGCCGCAACGGGTGTACCGGCAAGTTTTATTTGTGCACCGGCATCGGTAACCTCCCAGCCACGCGGACGTGTGCGAACGGTATTACCAAACACCGGCCGATCCAGTTCACCTTGAAAATAAGGTATCTGGTAACTTGTTGCTGCAATTAATGAGGGTACTTGGCGTGCCACTTGAGCATAGGTTAATGGTTGATCCCGCGCCTGTGACAAGACTTGCAGTAGTGCATCGGTAAAGATGCCATGCCCTTCCGTTTCCAAGGCGGATGTACCATCACTGGCCGCCGTGAAGGCAATCAAACCCGGCATCGATTCTGGAATCCAGCTGCCACCACCATCACCTTTATCGTCAGTAATTAAATTTTTATCGGCTTTAGTATCTTGTTCCATCGGCTGCGCAAAGCGCGCAGTGAAAGTACCTTTATCACCACGCATACTTGTCCCGGAATTACACGAATCCGTAATCATCGTGATATATTTAGTCTTGCTGTATAACTTAGCCAGCATCACATTAAACTCATCATCCACCAAATCGCCGATATCATTGGTACGGGAGTCGTGAAACAAAAATGTTTCATCCATACGATCCGGTTCATCACCGTTTTTATCACGCGTCTGCGACCCATGCCCGGCAAAATAGACGACAGCGACATCTTTTTCCTGTGCCCTATCGACCAGCACTTTCTCAAATGTCTCTTTGAATTTTGCGGTTGTTGCCTGCTCATTTAACAGCAGACAAACATTTTCTTTTGGAAAACCATAGCCATCTTTACTGGTGAGCAACTCATAAAATCGTTGCGCATCATTTGGTGGCCCAATCAAGTCAGGAATTTTGTCGTTTTTATATTGCCCGACACCGATCACCAATGCCCACCTTTGATAACCATTAACAGCAGTGGCTTTACCGAGCGGGCACAGATCGCCGGTTTTTCCGCTAAACGATGCGTCTTGACCTTTACCATTACAACCGGTCGATAAAAAACAGAATAAAAAAAAGGCCGGTGATAAGGTCTGTTTTAATAAATTTTTATAAGGCAACATGGCAATATCTCCTTAAACACCCGTTAATTCATCATTTAGCGTGAAACATGCGCTTTTTTTCCTGTCATTTACAGAAAGTTAAGGCGACGATCTTGGAGTTAGCGCACGAACCAGGCAGTAAACAAGCAGCCCGGCGCTACCGATGATCCAGGCAACATGTGTCCCAGTTGCAATCCCCACAGGAATTGCAACAAACAATCCGGTACACAACAGCGCAAGAAAGAACCCGCCAATCCAACCACCCCAATTAATACTGGAGCCTGACAAAGCCCCGCCCCAGTAGGCCATGTCTTCATAGCAAATGCGTCCGTACGCCTCGGTATCGACAGAATTTGTCTTGCCAACAATCAACCGAAACAGCAGCATTAAAACCCAATGTATGCCATACACCAACATATACACAGGGCCAAACATTCTACTTTGCCAGACATGTACCTCTTCGTGTGAACACCAGCCACCAGCAATCACTGTACCGATGGTTGTTGCGGCATAACCGCCACCGCGAGGATTGTCTGAATACACAAATGTACCTGAGCGCCTGCTGTCATTCGTTGAAGGCACATAGTTACCACCACCAATAACGCAAGCCGGTAACCAGACGAGTAATGCCGCAGCAGTGTTCAGCAGTGACCAGGTCATATCAAGGATATAACCGGTAATACTGAAAAATCCCACGGTATAAATATTTTTTGCAAAGGCGATGGCCGAATAGACACCACCAATCAGTCCGGCTATGAGGGCGACAATTAAAGATGCAGATGTGTTACCACCCATTAATTTTGTAACAAGAAAATAGGTTCCACCCGCCAACAACAGTCCAAGAAAAAATCCTCCAATAATACGTAGTGCCAGCATAACTATTCCTCCTTGTTAAATTAATTAAGCACGTTCCTGACTGCGCACGATCATACCTATTAAAGGCGCTATCAATCCCGAGAAAAGCATCAAGGCAACACTACCAATAATCAGTTGGTAACCAGGTAATGTGGTAAACGGACCTTTCATCGTCATCATCCAGATAACAAAACCGATCGTGGTGATAACGACCTGCAATGGTTTTTTGACTTCCATGCCATAAATAAGCCAAAAGGGGGTTGCCAACAGTCCTACGAAAAACACAATCCATAATAGTACTGTTTGCAGCCCACCTGGTTCGGTGAATGAGAATATTGTACCAATCACCGCCAAACAGACGCCTACCATTTCCGTTGGCAGCATCTTAAGCAAGAGCCTTCGAGCCCCTGGGATTGCCGCGGCTCGATCCGTTTCCCCACCACTTGATCGTGAACTTCTTCGCGCGCTCCC
>JANNJI010000133.1:0-2765 GCA_031405795.1 Gammaproteobacteria bacterium | reverse complement strand
CATTTTGCCCTCTAAAGAATGGAAAACAAAAACCCAACACCAACCCTGGTACCCCGGCGAAACCGTCATCACCGGCATCGGCCAGGGTTATTGGTTGACCACACCTGTCCAGCTGGCAAGTGCCACGGCAACCATAGGTATGAAAGGCCAGCGCGTACAACCGCATATTTTGCATGCGACCCATCAGACCAATGAAGATGAACTGACTGAATTCAAACCGGTGATATTGTCGAATGTAGCGGTTCGCCGCCCGGAAAATTGGGATACTATTATCAGCGCCATGAACAAGGTGGTGCATGGCCCCACCGGCACCGCACGTGGCATCAGCAATAAAGTGCAATACACCATTGCCGGTAAAACAGGAACCGCCCAGGTATTTGGTTTGAAAGAAGGTGAAAAATATGACGCCACCAAGATCAGCAAGCACTTGCGCGACCACGCCTTGTTTATTGCTTTTGCACCGGTTGATGATCCCCGGTTGGCGGTGGCACTGGTCGTGGAGAATGCCGGTGGTGGCGGAGCGAACGCCGCTCCGGTTGCACGTAAAGTAATGGATGCTTATTTCCTGGAAAGACCCGAATGATTCTAAAACGTATCACACCTGAATACATAGAAGATAACCGCATCAGTGCCGGACAGCGGATATTACATTTATTACATTTGGATTTTAATCTGCTGGTCAGCCTGTTATTACTCGCCTTAATTGGTTTGGCGGTGTTATACAGCGCCAGCGATCGAAATACAGAGCTGGTGTTGAAACAAGCATTGCGCTTACTCATTGGTTTTGTTGTTATGTTCTCTGTGGCGCAATTGACCCCCGACACGATCAAATACTGGAGTCCCTGGTTATTCGGTATTGGCCTGTTTATGCTGCTGCTGGTGTTCTTTTTTGGCGAAATCGGCAAAGGCGCACAACGCTGGTTGAACTTCGGCATTTTTACCTTTCAACCCTCCGAGCTGATGAAACTGGCCGTACCGATGCTGATTGCCTGGTACTTCGCGGAATCCACACTGCCACCTGCGCCGCTGCGGATCATATTCGCGGTTATTTTATTCTCCATCCCAACCGTTCTGGTGGCCATTCAACCTGATTTGGGCACCGCGCTGGTCCTTATTGCATCCGGCGTCTTTGTATTATTCCTGGCCGGGTTACGTTGGCGCACGATCATCATTGGTTTTATCTTAATGCTGCCTGTCGTGTGGGTAATGTGGCAATATGGTATGCACGACTATCAACGCAAGCGCGTCATGACCTTTCTTAATCCTGAAACCGACCCCTTGGGCGCGGGATATCACATTATTCAATCAACGATAGCCATTGGCTCAGGCGGCCTCTACGGCAAAGGCTGGTTGAATGGCACACAATCGCATCTGGATTTCCTGCCTGAACGGCGTACCGATTTTATCTTTGCGGTACTGAGTGAAGAGTTTGGCTTTATTGGTGTGTTGATCCTGCTTGTCCTGTACGGACTCGTGATTGGTCGCGGCATCGTTATCGCCACGCAAGCACAAAGTTCCTTTACCCGATTACTCGCCGGTAGTCTCACTCTTACCTTTTTTGTTTATGTGTTTATTAATATCGGCATGGTGAGTGGTTTGGTCCCGGTGGTCGGCATACCATTACCACTGGTGAGTTACGGTGGTACCTCACTGGTGACAATCATGGCGGGCTTTGGGATTCTGATGTCCATTCAAACTCACCGCAAGCTGGTCTCGACATGAACACCACCGCTAAAATATTACACACGCTATTTTTGACTCTGCTCATCGGCAGTTACAGTATCACCGTGTCCTGCGCCCCGGTCGGACCACACCCCTTTGAAGATAAAACCAATATCGATATCTTCATTAATGAAATGGTGAAAGAACATCAATTTGATGGCAAGCAACTGAAAATACTGTTCGATAAAGCCCGGCTGCAACCCGCCATTCTGGATGCCATCGCCCGCCCTGCGGAAAGCAAACCCTGGTATGACTACCGCCCTATCTTTGTCAATCGGGAACGTATCCAAGGTGGTGTGACCTTCTTAAATACCCACGCCGCACTGTTGGCCAAGGCCAGTGATCAATATGGTGTGCCACCACAAATCATGACGGCGATCATTGGAGTTGAAACACGTTATGGCAAACAAAGTGGTTCTTACCTGGTATTGGATTCACTGTCGACCCTGGCATTTAATTATCCGCCCCGCAGTCCGTTTTTTCGTGGCGAATTGAAACAATATCTACTGATGTCACGCGAAGAAAATCTGGACCCATTGGATCAACGTGGCTCGTATGCCGGCGCAATGGGTATGCCGCAGTTTATCCCCAGCAGCTTTCGCCGCTTTGCCGTTGATTTTGATGCTGATGGTAAACGGGATTTGTGGACGAATTACGCGGATGTTATTGGGAGTATCGGTAATTACTTTGAAAAACACGGCTGGCGCAGTTGGGAACCGATCGCCACACGGGTTCAGGTGGAAGGCGACAAATACCAAGCCTTTATCGATGACAGCCCCAAGCCACGTCACGATGTGGCGGATTTACGCAAGGCCGGTGTCCTGTTCCCCGATGACGTCAGCGAACAGTTTAAAGGTAGTTTAATCATGCTCGAGAGCGACACCGGCCCTGAATATTGGGTGGTGTGGCACAATTTTTATGTGATTACCCGCTATAATCGCAGCAAGCTTTATGCAATGTCTGTTTACCAACTGGCACGGGAGATCGTTGCAGCGCGGTGAATATCAAAACGATGTTAATGCCTCTACCAACAAAACCGTCTC
>JANNJI010000132.1:0-6120 GCA_031405795.1 Gammaproteobacteria bacterium | reverse complement strand
CGCATGGTCGAGAAGTTCCCGCAGATCCAGGTCTTCATCCAGATAATTAAAGCCATCGGTGCAACCGGCGGCGGTGTTGCTGTCGGTGCGGTTCGTCAGTGAACTACTCAGCAAACAAAAGTGATCAGGAAAAAACCGGCCGATATCCGCGCTGGTGTTTAGCACCGCCGTGCCAATGGCTTGGCCAAAATAACCCGTGACGGGCGTGGCTGCCGTAAACCTAAATGATCCCACTTCCGACACGGTCTGTGTGCCGATCACGTGCTCGCCATTGTCTGCCGCAACAAAATTAAAATTGGCAACTCCCAAGGTGCCTTGTGCAATAGCAGGAGCGACATTGATGTGACTTACAGTTAATCCCGCCAATTGAAAATTCGGCGTCACGGAATTATCCGCGCAGGCTGCGCGGATTTTTAAATTAAAGTTTTCACCCGCCCGTTTGAAAGCGCTACACGTTGCTGATGCGCCAGCGCAATCGGCATTGGCATCGTCACTAAAGACATAAAGCTTATACGGCGCAGTGACATAACTGCTGGCGCCATTCATGATCAAACCGCTTTCCGTACCGCTACCGGTGAAGCGGCTGTTCAAGGCAAGTTGACCGGCGTCGGTATAGTTGAGCGTAATAGTGGCCTGGCCGCTGCCATTAAAACTTAGTGGCACGCTGGTGCC
Organism: Gammaproteobacteria bacterium; assembly: GCA_031405795.1. GTDB lineage: Bacteria > Pseudomonadota > Gammaproteobacteria > UBA6429 > Thiohalophilaceae > JACQBC01. Next base: position 5,448 of record JANNJI010000132.1, on the reverse strand, counting down.
GGGTAATGCCGTTGCTAGAGAATAATTTGTCGTGCCGTTGTTCAGGGTTAAGGTACGTGTACCGCTGCTTGGGTTGGCATAGGTGGTCCAGAAATTGACGTTGGCACTGCGATTTTGGAATGACGGGACACAAAATTGCGAGGTGTTGTCCAGCCGTACCGCACTGACGGTGATGGCGTTGGACGTAGCGCAAGAGGTTTGTGCAGGCAGCGTATAAATAAAACCTGTGTCGTAATATGTCAATGTACAGCTGGTTGCCGCCGTTGCCGTGTTCAAACAGGTTACCGCACTGCTGGCGGCGGGTGCTGAACTGCTGACACCGAGCGTGACAGTTTGTGCGGTGCTTTGCCGTAGTTGCAAGGTAGCAACACCACCACTGATCGTTTGTGTGTTGCCGCCGATCCAACCGCTCGGTGACAAAGTTACATTGACACTTCCGCTATATAAACTGCTGCAACTGTTGTTCGCACAGGCGCGCACAGTAACGCTGTCTGGATCGCAGGTCAGCGCAGTGCCGTCATGTTCAATTTGAAAATGATGGAGCGCAATAACACAAGGTCGGGTTTCATTCATCACGCTGGTAAGTTCCGCGCCGCTCAGCGTACGTGCATACACACGTGTTTCATCGATGCTGCCACTGAAGCGCCATTGCGCGACAGCCTCACCGCCTACTGCACTATTATTCTCGCCTCCGATACTGGCGGCACCATTGTCGATGCCCCAGTTGCCGGTATAGGTTTGCGCCGTAGTCACAGCGGCACCATTAACAAACAGCTGGCGGGTTTTTGTAGTGGCATTGTGCACGGCGGCGACGTGATACCAGGTGTTGGCGGTGATCACCGCGTTACTGTCCAAAATTACCGGGTTTATCGCACGTGAGAAAAATCGCAATCGGCCAGCACCACCGTCACCGAGGCTGAAGGCATAACCGCCACTGTTGCTCTGGTCATCGGCAAAAATGCGTTGATCACCGGTGATCCGCGTAGGGTTGATCCAGGCGGTAATCGTGAAACTGCTAGTAAGATTCGGAAAGGTATTCAGGGCAACGTAATCGTTGCTGCCATCAAATCTGCCGTAAGAACAAGTGCCGGGTGAACCGGCAATCGCAGCCGCCGCATTGGCAGTCGATGCACCATTCACCGCCGTACCGTGATAACCATTACCTGAGCTGTCGATGACTTCATTCACTGTGCCGTTCCACAGCAACTCATCCATGTTCCACTGACTGAAGACACACGCATGGGTTTGATTACGATCAGTGATAACTTGTGCGCCAGAAAGAACTTTATTGTAAATGCGTACCTCATCAAAGGTGCCGGTTGCGCCGGTATTTGTGTAACCATTGCCGCTGACGCCAGCGGTGCGTCGAATGCCTAAAAATAGCGTATCGACATTGCCAAGGATGCCTGTGATTGTAAGCGGTGTGGTAAGGTTGCCACGACTGGTTGCGCGGCGTACCCCGTCGATATAAATTTGTAAATAATCCGCGTCTTCGGCGATATCCCAGGTAATCGTGACATGGTGCCAGGTGTTGGCAGCATAGGTGTTATTGGGTGTTTCAACCTGTAAATCTGTATCGGCGCTGTCTTCAAGACGAAAACGTAATCGACCGTTAGCGGGCTTTACCAGAAAAAAATATTTGTCTGCCGCGTCGTTACCAAGATTTGCCGAGGCATCCGCGATCATAGTATTACCCGAATTCCAAACAGCGGCATTACGATACCAGAAGGTTACTGTGCCACGACTGCCAACTACGCTGCGAATGTTCACCGGCGTACTCATCCCGGCATTGGCGTTGGGCATGTTACCGCCGTTACAAATGTAACCGGGGTTGATCGGCACTGCGCCGCCAACTGCCTGGCCGTTGTTGCCAGTGCCGGAGCTGTCAATGATCTCACCTGCTGCGCCACTCCAAGTGTTTTCATCCATGTTGTAGTACAACATGGGCGAAGGTGTCCCTGCGCTAAAACGAATTGCGCTGTTGGCCAGCGCGGTAATGGCAGTATAAGGAAATAACTCATAATCATCAGTGTTCACTTCCCAGCCGATCTGTGCGTGCCGTAATGATGGATTGGCGATAGCGCCGTATTGATATATGAAGTCACCGTTCTCATACAGGATCACTTGCAGATTAAAACTACTGGCAGCGACATTTTTTTCACGCACATTACTCCAGGTCACAACGAACATACGATTGGGTGAGGAGCCCAAGCTTGCATAGCGGACCGTACCGCCCGCGCCCGGATTCAGATCAGCGCCGTACACGCGCAAGGTGCGCAACAAACGGCTATCCGGCATTGGAAAGTTATAGAGTTGCGGTGTGGCGGCTTGTGAGCCTCGACCACAAAAAATATTATTGAATTGCAGGCGGCCATTGGTCATGACACGTACGCGAGTGTAGTTAACGCCGCCGATGGTGAAGGTAAAACCTAAGTTAAGCTCTGCGGTAATATCGTCGTCGGACGCAATCGCGGTACTGCTGCATTGATTGGCAGGCCCACCGGGTGCCGCTGTCCATACCACATTGGTATGTGTGGCAGGATCAATCCAGGAGAAAGTACTGCTGCTGGAACTATAACTTGCTGCTTGAAGAAAATGCGGTGCACAGCAAAACAAAAACAAACCCAGCAGGGCGTGAGGTATTGTTGCTTTAGTTTTGTTAAGCATAAGGCCTCATGGACTTTTCGCCATTAATTCAATTTGTCGTGTGGCACTGGTCGTCACAAAGCTGCAATTGCCGGTGCTGGTTAAGGTGTAATAGGTGTTGGCGCCAATAGTGTTGCTGCTGCACGTGATCACGGCGGTGCAACCGTCCAAGCCCGTTGCTGACAATGTGGCGGTGGGATAAGGTGCGGAACACGTTGCCGTGGCGCCATTGAGCGGAAATAATTGACCCAACGCGGTTTGCGCACCGCTCTCGGCGGCATAAAAGGCACGGGTGGACATGACTTCCTGGCTTAAGGCTTGATGACTGCTTTGCGAGAGATTGACTAAGGCGCTGCCGATCAAGGCCATGATCACTAAAATAAAAATGGCAACGGGTAAGCTGAAGCCGCGTTGTTGTCGGCGCGAGGGCTGGCCCATATTTAAGATCAGGATCGAAGCAGGTTCACAACACATTGCGGATTTGCACCTCATGGGTCAGGCGAATCCATTCACCATCAATAAAATAGCGCAGGTCTAAATCGACAATGGCGTTGCGCTTCAAGGTGCCGGGGCTGTATGTAAAGGGCGTGACGGTTACGCTGTTGTCAACGGTCTGAATATTGTCTGCTAACAAGGCGTTGCCGCTTGCCGGTGGCGCGGCTTGCACGGTGTTAAGTCCATAACTGCTATAGCGACGCAACTCGGTACCGACCACACAAAAACTCACTGGATCACTAACGATGAAAAAGCGCTGATACGGTGAAGCCAGATTAAATCGGTGTGCGGCACTGAGTGTGACCGTTGCAGTGGGTGCGCCGCTTACCGAATTAAAACCAACAATGGGCCCTGGGTTGCTGATGGTGTATAACGCGCCGGTGTTATAGGGGTACACAACCACATACCGATTGCCACTGCCGGCAGGTAAATTAAATGCCGCAGCATTCATTGTATTGCTCGGGACATCAATGGGTAAGGTCAAGTACGCTGAGCCTGCGATAATGGGTTGGAACTCCAGACAGTCATTACTGACACGAATGCTGTTGGGCAACGCAGTACGTAATTCGCGTGCGATACGCTCCACCGTGGCGCGGCCGACATTGGCTAATTCTTCACGACGCACGGTGTCGGTGTAGGCGGTCATGCCTTGAGTAATGTACGAGGCGGTACCGGCCATGATAATACCCAATACCGTGATCACCACGACCAACTCGATCAGACTAAAGCCGCGTTGCTGTTTCATCGAACCGTCTCACTCAACGAATGATGATCTTTTGTCGTCTTCATCGTTAATAATTCACTCGGTACGCACTCACCGGGATACTATTGCCCAGCGGTGTGCTGATCGTGATAGTAATGCGTTTTGCCTGTTGATTGCTGCCTAAACCCAGCTCGCTACCGGCATAGACGACGCGGACTTGCACGCCATAACCGTCATAGAGTGTTGAGGCAAGCGCGGTAGTCAGTGAGATCGGTGGCGATTCATTTAAGCCATCATAATCATCGACATCATTAAAGTTGGCGCGGTTTGTTTCGCCTGGATCTGTCGTGGGAATGGTTGCCGTGCAAGGTAGTGCACCGCTGTCGGTAGAGTCACAACGCGGCGTGCCACCTTGGCCGGAATTTTGATCGAAACGTTTTGTGAGTATTTCATCTAAATAGGCTTGTGCCAGTTCCATCGCGCGGGTTTGAATTAATCCCTCCGGGCTTTGCCGTACCGCCTGATTGATCACCAAGGTGACGCCAGTGAGAGCAACCGCGAGGACGACGATCACCACAACGATTTCAATCAAAGTAAAACCACGTTGATGATGGCAATTAAAAACTCGCGCAACACAGTAACGCTGAGGACGCAGCGTAATAGTATCTATTTCTGCGTGAAGATCGCGGGCGTTATGATTAGCAGGTGTGTGCATAGCCGGTGGTCTCGATGCACACCTGACGCGTGCTGTCGCTGGTGATCACGATCGTGCTGGCGGGCGTTGCGTCACCCAAGGTGTTGTAACTGATCGTGGCGTTGCTGAGGGTGATGTCACTGGGAATGGCGGTGTCGCGGACTTGTAGACCGCTGTCTGAGTATTGAATGCGAATCCGTTTGTTGCCGTTATCCACTTGTAATTGCACATTTGCGCCGACACCTTTGTGCATCGCCAATTGCTGTGCCTCTTGTGCGGCGCGCAGTAGTTGATCCTGGGTGGTGCGCGATTCAAAGGGACTGGTCTGCAAAAATCGTGGCAAGGTAAAGGCAGAAAGAATGCCCAGGATAGTAATCACCGTGACCAGCTCCACCAGCGTGAAGCCGAGTTGCACTGTCTGAGCGCGTGGCAGGAGGCATACCTTCATACGTGGCATCGTAGGTCCAGTTGGTGTTGCGTGCGCGGACGGACGACAGAATTGGCACGCAATACCGTCATTTATCGACAAATCAATGGGTTAACTTTAGCAGAGACAACCGCCGCTGATCCGGGTCGACAACCGGTTAACAGGTCCATACACCGTGACGGTGATGCCGGAAAATTGGTGCAAGATATTGATTTATCGATACTTCATAAGAGGCTAGCCTGTTTTTAAGGCCGACCTGCTCATGACACTCAACATCCAGTTAGCCGTTTGCCTCGTAGTGTTGGCAGGTCGAACCCACATTCGGTAAAGGAGAACAACCAGTGAAGGCTATTATTCTGGCAGCATTATTCAGCAGCGCGAGCTTGTCCTACGCGGGGGCGGCGACATCGCCGATCACCTGGCGAAACTGGGCAGACGCGCAGTTCGAGATGGCGCGAGTCGAACAGAAATTAATTCTGCTGG
>JANNJI010000131.1:0-1834 GCA_031405795.1 Gammaproteobacteria bacterium | reverse complement strand
CGGTTTGAAAATCCTGAATCCTTTTCCCGCGCATTTAAACATGCCTTCGGACAAACACCCTCGCAATTCCGCGCTGAACCGCAGTGGCCAAGCTGGCTTGCCAAGGTTCAATTATCCTTACCCATCATTGAGGAACTGCACCACATGGAAATCAAGATCGTCGACTTCAAAACAACCAAGGTCGCCATTCTGGAACACCGCGCCCCGCCGGACCGAGTATACGACTCGGTTAGCATATTCATCGAATGGCGCAAACAAAGTAATCTGTCACCGGTGAATAGCAGCCAGACCTACGGCATTGTCTATGACAACCCAGAAACGACCGCACCGGAAAAATTCCGTTTCGACTTGTGTGGTTCCGTCGAACAGGAGGTCCCGACCAATCCGCAAGGCGTTAAGAATGGCATCATCCGCGGTGGACGATGTGCCGTATTACGCCACAATGGCAGCCATCAATACATCGGCAACAACGTGCGTTATCTCTATGCCCAGTGGTTACCTGACAGTGGCGAGGAACTGCGTGACGACCCGTGTTTCTTCCACTACCTGAATCTCATCACGCAGGTTAAAGAACACGAACTCAAAACCGATATCTACCTGCCACTGAAGTAAGCGCGAGGTATGCAACTTCGGATAACAAGCATATCATCAGGTGACCGCCAGGGAAGGCGGTTATTCGAGTAATTCGGTGGCCCTTTATCGATCTTTACCTTGGTCAACGATACAGCTGGATAGATCACCGTAGTATTGTTCCAGGCAATTCAAGAGCAACACTTGTATCTTCGCCTCATCAGGGTTGGGAGGTAATTGGCAGGCAGTGTAAAGGCTCTCCAATTTTTTTTCTTTGCGGAAAAAATAGGTTTCGATATCTTCGATCGTCCAGTCACCACGCCGTATCGCCTTTAATTGTTCACGATTACGCTCAGAATCGATATCCTGTTCGGTAAGGATTTTTTCCACTTCATCCAGTAAGCGAATGACACTTATATTACAGCAAAATGTTACCCCAATCGCGCTATCGGGTTTTGCCGATAATATTGACACAGTTGCGTATAAATGGCGGGATAGCGTTGTTGGATCACGGCAGGATATTCAAAGAATACTTCGCTCAATACTGCAAAAAATTCTGCCGGTGATGTGGCAGCATAGCAATCAATATCGATATTTATGTCGTTTTCACACCGATGTTGAATATCCGAAAACCCCGCACTCATGGCCGCCACCCATGCGTCATGATCCATATCCTTATGTAAAGGTGGAAAGCCATTGGCCTGCCCGTTTTGCATATCGAGCTTGTGTGCAAACTCATGAATCACCAGATTATGTCCATCGATGATACCGGCAAACTCGGTATCATCCCACGACAAGATTACCGGCCCTTGCTCCCAAGCTTCACCGGTTAAATGGGACTGTTCATAATGCGCCACACCATATTCATCCGTCACTACCCGCTTAGGAAAAAAACTTGATGGATAGACAATTACCGAATACCAACCATCATAAGATTCCAAACCCAACTTCAACACCGGCAAACAAGCCTGTAGCGCAATTAACAGGGCCATCGATGGCGTAATTACCAGACCCTTTGCACCTTCCAGCACCTTGCGATGTAAAAATACCATTGCCAACTCACGCAATGTTTGTTTTTCATTGTAAGTTAAACCCTGCAATAGCGGTACGGCCGCAAAAGCCGTATCCCATTGCGTTGGTGTGATCTTGGAGCGCTGAATAATACGACGATCGCGCCAGTTGCGAAAAAATGTAAACATAGTATTGATGCTATCTTATTGAGTATTATCGTACTCACTGCTTCAGTGCCTGGACACCATTGAGG
>JANNJI010000130.1:0-2408 GCA_031405795.1 Gammaproteobacteria bacterium | reverse complement strand
ATCGGTTCAACTTTCTTCGCATCCGCCACCATATATTCGATGTTGGAGCGAATGGTAAAACGCACATAACCATCACCGAGTTTTTCACCGATTTCGCAGAGTTTGCGCAGGGTGAATACATCAAGGATACGTTGTGTACCGGCTTTCACTGTCCAAATGACATCGCCGTTGTGCGCGACGTGTTTTAATACGCCGGGGCGGGGATGTTCATGATAGGACCATTGGCCATAATTTTTGCGCATCACCGGATGCATGTATTGAAAGCCGTCCGGACAACCGGTTTCAACCGGTGTGCGTAGTTTTGGTTTTTCTGCCATGTCTTCTTTCTCCTAAAACTTCGTTAAGCGTTTGCGTAACAACACCACAGGGATTAACCCGCTGCGGCAGCTTTTTCTTCGGCTTTACGTGCGAACCATTTTTCCGCTTCTTCATCCCAGCCATCAGTGCGGACATAAGAGCTTTGCCGTGGATGGCTCACCATGTTTGGATCAACGTCAATACCAATGCCTTCCAGGAAGTTCACCAGGCCGATACGTTCGATCATTTCGCCGGTACGCTCATGTTCCAAGGCGTTTTCAGCAAAGAAGTCGATGGTGGCTTGTGCCATTTCGACGATCTTCTCGTATTCTTCCGGGGTATCCAGTTTCATGAAGGGAACAATCACAGTACCCATCAAGTCGCCGATCTTCAGGGTACGCTTACCACCGATCAGGATAGTGACACCTTTGTCATCGCCAGGGGACAGCGCTTTGGGCATGACATTCAAGCAATGCATACAACGTACACACTCTCTATTGTTGATCACGAGGGTATCGTCATCTTTGAGGGTCATGCAATTGGTGGGGCAACGGGTCGTGATGTTGTCGAGCACGTACTGACGGCCTTTTTTCTTGATAAAGGCTTTGATTTCAGCTTGATCCACTTTCATGTCGTCGCGCCAGGTACCGATGACAGCAAAGTCAGAACGCTCAATGGAGTTCACGCAGTCATTGGGGCAGCCTGAGACTTTGAATTTGAATTTGTAGGGCAGGGCGGGACGATGCACATCATCAGTGAAGGTATTGACGAGATGGCGTTGAATCGCTTGTTCATTCGCACAAGATTGCTCGCAACGCGCAGAACCTACGCAGCACATAGCGGTACGTACGCAAGGGCCTGCACCACCTAAATCCCAACCGTATTCATTGATTTCATCAAAGAAATGCTGGGTATTTTCCGTGGTAGTACCGATAAACATAATATTGCCGGTTTGACCGTGGAAGGTCACCATGCCGGAGCCAAATTTTTCCCAGCTATTTGCTAACTGGTTAAGCATGTCGGTGGTGTAAAAATTACCTGCCGGGGGCTGTACCCGCAGGGTATGAAATTCTTTGGATTCAGGGAAGGCGTGACCGACTTCAGAAAAACGGGGGATGATACCGCCGCCGTAACCGAAAACCGACACTGTGCCGCCTTTCCAATAGCCCTTACGTGTTTCGTAAGAATGTTCTAACTGACCCAATAAAGAGTTAGCCATGTCATTGATGCGCTTTTGGGGATGTTTGTCGCGCATACGTTTAAAACCGGAGATGAAGCTGGGCCAAGGGCCTTCTTCAAGTATGTCGAGCATCGGGGTAGGGTGAATCTTGTTTTTGTCCATGGTGTTCTCCTTTTGAGAAATTAACCAAGTAAAGTAGCCGGCCAAAGTACGGTTAAACCTCTACACTGCGACCGGTGAAGGCCTCAGTTTTATCGTGTGCGAAGTCTAGGGTGCGCAGCACCCCTGGAGTACCTCACCAATGGGAGTGTCGCGATCCCCTGGGTTACCTCTAATGGGGTAGAGAAAATTTGTGTAGTTATGTTCACTGGAAATCCAAGAGAACAATAGTTATCGCAGATTTATCCAGTATTGTCATAACTATCAATAAGTTAATAAAATTCACCCCATTGATTACGCGAGCATATACCCCTTCGACCCTTAGGTGAATATCTGGAAGGGTTTTATAGTCGTTTATGGAGATTTCACAAAAAAAGTTAGCAAGTAAAATATACCGTCATCCACTCACGGCACTTAAGGTTAACCTAAATCATGTCTGCGGAGGTTGTCACTGTCCATCGCGATAGCCCATTTCTATTGAGCAATACTCAGGCCTACGCGGCATGGCGGCAGGCAAAATTACAAAAATACCCGCAGTTTGCAGAGGAGTTAGTGGTGGCCATTGCAGATCCGCTGGCACTATCTGTACAGGAGCACCAGGAAATGATGGGGCGACTGCGTAAGACCAATATGGTGTTGTATACCGTGACAAGCCAGCAGGCTACGGATAAAAATAGGGTTCGTCAATTGGGTCGACAGTTTGGTTTGGAACGACTCGACAGCAATATCTGTGCGGATGAGGACAGCATCACCTCGTTACGAGTCATGGAAG
>JANNJI010000129.1:0-1811 GCA_031405795.1 Gammaproteobacteria bacterium | reverse complement strand
GTAAAGGAGAGGGTCTTGTTGGTGTAGTTGTGGACATTGGCGGAGATGACCACTTCATCTTTCTCGACAAAAAAGCGCGGGGCTTGTAAACGCACCAGGACATTTTTAAAGGTAGTGGCCTCGGCGCTGGTGGCACCCACGCGGGTGCCGTGTCCCATCGTCCAGGCACGCAGTATCCAGCCGGTGAGATTCTCCGGCATCGGGATAGCAACCGTGGCTTCACCGGCTTGATTTAATTCCACGTTCGCCGACCAGAAGGCGGTGTCGGCGAATTGTTTGCGTACGGCGACGTTTTCAACGGCTGCGTTGCTTTCGGCGGGTTCAGGCTTATTCGCGCGTTTGGCTTTTTCCAAACCAACCTTACTTTGTATACTGTCTGCCTTCATTTCTGGCGCGGAGGCAACCGGATGGGCTAGGCCTTCAGCCAGTGCACCAAGCACCTGTTGATCTTTAAGTCGACGAAACTCCTGCCGCCTGTCTTCATCCGCTCCTAACAACTGACCCAACACACCGATGGCACGCATGCCGGTTTCTTTTTGTTTCCGTAGGTTAGTAAAATAATATTTAGTATTACTCTGTTCGGCACTGGTGTGCGTGCGTCGCCAGCCCCAAAAGTGTTTACGGATGTCCGGGACATTGCTGCCGCCACTAATATATTCCACGGCCTTGTCATACACCGTGAGTACGGTACTGCCGCTCACCGGTTTGCCGAATTCATCACGTACCTTGACCTTTACCACCATTTTTTCGCCGGGCTGATAACGGGGTTTGTCGGTATCCAGTGTGATGTCCAGGGTTTGCTGCGCGGGCGGTACGATGATCTCACGCAGTTCGGTGAAGATCTTGCCGTTGCGCACGGTAATGGCCTCGACAAAAAAGTTGGGCATGTCGCCGTGGTTAATGTGCAGGTAATGTAACGACGATTTTTCCGCGTTGCTGATCAACGTGGGCGCACGATACACGCCGTTCACCGGCCGCTCGAATAACACCACGGTTTGATCCGCGTCCTGGGTATTGATCAACAGCGCGGCTTGTTCGCCGGGGGTGTATTCAGATTTATCCGCAATTAATTCCAACGGATTGAAACGTAATGTATCGGCGGCTTGTTGTGTGCCGGTCACAGTAAATACATAACCGCCGGTGACAGTGTGTCCTTTTGCATTGGTGACGGTCAGTGCCACACGGTATTGGCCCGTCTCGGTGACGATAAATCGCTGTTGCACTTCGCCCGCTGGGTTGGTGTTGACCCGCCAGTGTTGCACCACGGTTTCCTTGGCTTGCTGGCCTTGCGGATAACTCACTTTATAAAGTTGCACTTCACCTTTGCCTTGCACCGGTGTTTGTTGTGCGGTGTGCGCTTTGAAATTGGCGGTGACTTGATTGCCGAGTAAATAATATCCCTTGTCGACCCAGGCAAAGACCTTGAACGGTTCACGTGTGACGATGATCTCGCTGCTGCCGGTGATGGTGCGGCGCGAGGCGTCGGTGACTTCGGCGGTGATTTGATAACGGTGATCCTGATCGCCATAGAGTTGTTTGGCCAGTGCCGTGTCGATGCGCACGTCCAGCACGCCGCTGTTATTCAGCGGCAGGGTATTTTCGGCGACTAATTCCGGCGCGGCGTTGGATTGCGGCAGCCAATACGGTATCGGACGGAAACATCCCCATTCCTTCCATCCGGGATACCAGGGCATGTCATAGGCAAACCAACCATAACCATTGCCGTATAACCAATCCCAATGTCCGCTTGGATACCAGCGGGTGTCGTGTGAATAGCGATAGATTTTATATTTCACCGTGCCGTTGCTGAC
>JANNJI010000128.1:0-4222 GCA_031405795.1 Gammaproteobacteria bacterium | reverse complement strand
TGGCAGTAAAGGCTGATGATTTGCCGCTGGCCAGCATGATGTCAGACATATATATAAGTATCGGTAGCAACATGGCGGCAGAACGGCATATTCGCCGCGCCCTTGCACAATTGCAACAACACTACGGGCAACTGCAATGTTCCTCCGTGTACAAAAGCAAGGCGGTGGGGTTTGATGGGGAAGATTTTCTAAATCTGGTGGTGCGCTTGCAGACCAACGAGAGTGTGGCCCAGGTGGCGGCATTATTGCGCCAAGTGGAGCAGGACAACGGTCGCGAGCGTAACGGCCCCAAGTTTTCTTCGCGTACCCTCGATCTTGATTTGTTACTGTATGGCGATCAGGTAATAGATCACGATCATATTCACTTGCCACGCGCTGAGATCACGGTGAATGCCTTTGTTTTGTTACCGCTGGCCGAGCTTGCGCCGCAGTTACAACATCCGGTTTTAAAAAAATCCATGCAGCGTCTGTGGGATGAGTTTGATCATTCCACACAGCCGATTACCCGCTATGTGATGAGTCTGAGCGACGATTAGCTGCCAGCCTGGGTTTGCAAATAATCCAGATAGCGGGTTTCACAACGGGCCACTAATTCGGGAATAGCGGCGGCGGAGAATCCAAAACCATTCCAGTTATAAACCTGAGTGCGTGTCGTTTTGATTAAGGGGTCGGGATTCATAAACGAGTCGCCACGATGCAGCGCACAGAGATAATCTTGTTCCTGGTAACGCAGTGTGCTGATGTCTAACAATGGCCAGGCCAATGCAGAGCCGCGCCATTTTGCAATCAGGCCGTGTGGTCCCAGCGTATAGACATAAGGGCGCGGTGCGGTTTCATTATCGATTGCCGAGGTTTGCATCTGTAGTGTCAGCAACCATGGCGAATTGCTGTTGTCTGCAAAATTAACCGTGTCGAGCCACACCACGGTAGTGGCAGGGATGGTGACTTGTGTAGCGCGGGTTGTCACCAATTGTAATTTCATCTCGCTGGCGGAGAGGGCTCGGCTTAATACTTCGGGGGTGATAGGGTTACCCTGTAGTTGTAGCGGACTGTGCAGGGTGATCGGGCACGTAGCCAGAATGGCATTGTTCTGGTGATCAACGTCAATACCTGTTGGAAAGGCGGAACCATTGGGCACGAGGGTACGTTGCAGCTGACAGCGAACGCGATCATCGCCGACATCACAGGTTAATACCCCGCCGATCTTGCTGATTGGATATTTCTGATCAAACAAATGATTACCAAGGGAAAACACCACTGGCTTACCGGCAATACACTCGACGGGTTGGATGACGTGCGGGTGATGGCCGACGATCACATCGGCGCCTTGTGCAATTAACCATTGCGCCGTTTGCCGTTGCAGCGGCGATGGCCAATCCTGCAACTCGTTACCCCAATGAATGTAGATCACCACCAGATGCGATAATTGTTTTGCCAGCCGGATTTTTTGCGCCAAGGCAAGATTGGCGATGGCCGGTGTGCGATTGTTGCCATGCCCAATGGTGTCATAGGCAATGACGCTGATAATCCGTTGGTTGATCGGGATAAACCACGGCGACTTTGCAAAGGTCAGGGCATCCATCCCGAGTCGGTTGAGCGCAGCCTGGCTGTGATTTCTGCTCAGTGTGCCCACATCATCGGCATGATTGTTTTCCAGACCCAAGGCGCGTATGCCAGCCTGGGATAATAAGGGCAGCAATTTTTCCTGAACCGCAAAACAAAGTTCAGGTGGGCTGCTACTCACACAGTCAGCGGTTGGACCGACGGCGCCTTCCAAGTTGCCCAGGACATAATCGTTGGCAGCAAAGAGGGTGTGCAGCGAATGCCACGGAGAGAGTTTTGTTTGCTCGATTTCCTTGGCAACATTGCGGGCAAGAAGAATATCACCAAGAAAAACGAGGCGTTGATAAACAACAGCAGTGTTATTCGCAGCCTGCGTACTGGCCGAGAATAACAAAGCAATTAGAAGGGTTGCTGCGCGGGACATGACAGCGTCGATTCACTCATGAAGGGTTGAATCCAGGTTGGACGTTGCGTGGTTGTCAGGACATTGCGCCATTGGTTATCATCCAACGGCACCGGGTTTGCGAATTCATAAAACGAATACACCGCACCTTTGGCCAATCGTCGCCGTCCCAATGACGGAAAAGAAAAATCCCATTCCAGTGGTTTACCCACCGCCGCATGCAGTATCCCGGTACCACTGCCCCCGGCGACATCTGCAATTTTTGCCATCGGGTCGGGATTGGATAATGCCATATCGGGCTTGGATAAACTTTTGAAAACCAGAAAATGATGTTCCGCAACCCGCGCGGCATAAAAAATATCTTCGTACTCCTGGCGTGTGAGCGCTTCATTGTTTATTTCTTTTTGTGCAATGCGTGCGAAGTAACGGGTTTTGTCCGCGCTTTCTTTTAAGCGGCGCAGGATACCGTTCTGCAGTGAGTTATCGAGGCCGCGTTGTTGGTAATCAACCTGGCTGTCATTAGGTTTGGTTTGCAAAACAGATAAGTTGGTTTGGGTAATGAGTTTTCCCAAATTATCAAACAGCTTAGCAATTGCGAGGAGCGTAGCCGGATCACTTTCAACATGACCATGCGGAAATTCCAGCAGGATCGATTCAAACCCCGCTTCACCACATTGGGCGACACTGCGTTCGTTAACCAGCACGGTCGCATGCCGGAGGGTGGCCCACGAGGCCAGACCGGTTTGCAAACGTTTGGCCATAAACAACTCGCGGCCAATTTCTGCGTCGGGTAAACGCACATTGTTGGCCCACTGTTGTGACAGTGCAGCCAACCATTGATCATAGAGCGTGTTGCCTACTTTGGTCTGACGGTATTTATCCCGCAGTTTTTGCAGCGCAGGTTGTAAATTCGGATAACGGGAAAATTCTCCTGAATTGGCAAGTGTCTGCAGCGCAAAATCGCTGCCGAGTACGGCAGCGATATCCAGCGAGGAGGGCAGCAGGCGTTGGTGGATTTGTTCCGCTGCAGGCCAATCGGTGTGCATCACGGTGCCGTGTAAAATTTCATTGTCAAATCCCCAGGCGAGCGGGAACACCGTGGGCGCGGCGTGTGGATCGCGTGCGTAAGCAACGGGGGTAACGAGTTGATTATTCCAAATCAATTCGGCGCGCGGCCCGGCGATAAAGGGCAGGTAGGATCGGACCCAGGCCGTCGCGGCATTTTTTGCCTTGGGCGACAGGGCGGTTAACTGCGCGACGGAGAGTTGTCCTGATTTTTCCGCCACAGCAGCGGCCTGCGTGAAATAACGAAAGGCACGGAAATAGGCCTGGAGTTCAGCGCTTGCCGTGTAATGACCGCGTGGTTTTACATTAGCAAAGTCAAAATCTTGATCCAGGATCACCGATCGATGGTTACCAGTCCCCGCCAGGATGAAATTAACTTCCTTATTGATGTCAGGTTCCGTTGAACTTGCACGCAGCGCCAACATGGTTGCAAATACCTTGTTCCAGTTTTTTGTGCCAGGCGTGGCGGTGGTTTGCGCGTTACGCACAAAATCCCAGAAGGCAGGGATGGCTATTTCTCTTTCAAAGAGAATAAACAGCCCTTCGTAGGCCGCAGCAAAGTTTTCCCAAAAAATATCGGTGGTGATGAGGTAAGGGCGGGTTGGTGTGGATTGATCATAGGCACCGCAATGATATAACTCGGTTTCATAGAGTTGATAAAGTTGATCATACTTTAATTCCCTGAACAGTCCGCCATGCCGCGCCAGTAGTTCTCGATCCCGGGGTTTTTCCACGAACATCCAGGCATTGGCGATATCGCCCAGCGGGATAGCAGTCGGTATAAAGCGCAGGCTGTCGTGGTCGGTTTGGCGAACATGGGCGAGCAGGGCTTTGCCATCGGGCGTGACGAGCGGGGGTGTGGCCAGTTTCAGATCGGTTAACACCGGCAGTTTGGTTTTACCTTGATCAATAATCAGTTGTGCGCCAGGTTGCTTTGCTTGCCAAAACACGACACCCAATCCATTCGGCAGCAGTGAAATACTGCCGTGACATAATTGCGGTTTATACAACGGTGTAAATTTATCACCCCACCATTCACGATCATAGCTCACCGAATAAAAACATCCGGCGCTGTTTTCCACAGCGAGTACATGGCCGGCAGGGTGGAATCCGGCGGGGAGAATATCCCCTTTTACGCTTGGTAGATAACTGGGACCAGCAGGTAAATTTGCCAGCCAAGTATTTTTAATG
>JANNJI010000127.1:0-1760 GCA_031405795.1 Gammaproteobacteria bacterium | reverse complement strand
CAGCGGCGCCAGACGGTCGGCGGTGGGCTTTCCCAGGTTTGGTCCAGCATATAATGGCACGTGTTATTGACGGTGTCGGGATATCTTTTGTGACGAGGAAGAGCGGGAAGGCTTTCTAAAGCGGCTGGCGGACGAAGTCTCTAGATCAGGAGGCGGCGGCTGAAATCAAATTTTACTGCTGAATAGCTGGCAAGGGTGTACAGGCTATCGTCTCTTTCTCACCCGGATTACCAACACAAATTGTCTCCTTGTCTAACCAGGCCATCCGATCATGCATATGTGACATCGCAATATGATTGGGAAGATTTAAATGCAGTAAGCGGAGTTTTTTCTTGCTGACTGCCCAGCTATATAAAGCCGGGCCCTTTGAGTGCTCTGCACATTCTGGCCGCTCCTGAGCCAGATCAAGTTCACAGTTGAAAAGAACCTTAATGTGTTTGGGATCGCGATATTGAACTTGATCGGGAAATTCTGCACCGAAGGTACCGAAGCTACCGAATGTCAATTCAAGATTCACAGTTTGTTTCATGTTGCCAACATCAATGTTCATCACATCAAGACTGCTGTGCCCTTCCGCTGACGAGTAAACCAGATAGGTTTGACCTTGCAGGTACTCTACACTACCCACCATAGAGAACCCGGCTTGAATGCACGCCTTGTCTGGCAGCCTGCGCCATTGTTGTGATTCCGTGTTAAACATGCCACAGGCGATTTTATCTGAACGATAATCAGATTGCTGTACAAAGATGTCCTTATTGTTCAACCAGAAAGGTGTAATAAATCTATCATCATCCTGTTGCCAAGCCTCAAGGCTTAACCAAGTGGGTATTGCTATCACCGCCAGCGGCGCTTCGTTGAATTTACTGATCAGCATCTGCTGGTGCTCCGCGCCCAACCACAACAAACGATGGCTATCCGGCGATGGCAGCAGTGTCCAATAGCCAGTATTTTTCAAGGCGGCAGGCGGTTGTGCGATGACGGTAAATGTTTTGTCAGCCGGGGTATACCACCAGCGGTTCTTGATCAGGAGATGTTGCCCATCCGGTGTCCACTCAATGGGTTGGTATTTGTTATACTCAATGGTGTTATTACTGGCTTGGTCTTGCCGGGTATCCGAATGACACCCCGCCGCAACAACCGCCATATAACCGACGAAAATAAGCATCCCTGTCTGCATCGTTACACTCTGCATCGTTACACTCTGCATGAGTTAGCTGGAGGCTGCTGAAATCAAATTTTACTGCTGAATAGCTGGCAAGGGTGTACAGGATAAGGTTTCTTTCTCACCCGGCTTACCAACACAAATTGTCTCCTTGTCTAACCAGGCTATCTGATCGTGTACATGTGACATCGCAATATTATTGGGAAGATTTAAATGCAGTAAGCGAAGTTTTTTCTTGCTGACCGCCCAGCTATATAGTG
Organism: Gammaproteobacteria bacterium; assembly: GCA_031405795.1. Classification (GTDB taxonomy): domain Bacteria; phylum Pseudomonadota; class Gammaproteobacteria; order UBA6429; family Thiohalophilaceae; genus JACQBC01. Next base: position 338 of record JANNJI010000127.1, on the reverse strand, counting down.
CCGGGCCCTTTGAGTGTTCTGCACATTCCGGTCTCTCCTGAGTCTGATCAAGCTCACACCGGAAAAGAACCTTAATATGTTCGGGATCTCGATATTGAACTTGATCGGGAAATTCTGAACCGAAGGTACCGAAGGTGCCGAATGTCAGTTCAAGATTCACAGTTTGTTTCATGTTGCTAACATCAATGTTCATCACATCAAGACTGCTGTGCCCTTCCGCTCCTGAGCCACGGCCGCTGGATCGTCGCCACAGATCAGAACATCGCTGTCGATCGGCTGGCCGAGATGCCCCAGTTCGGTCGCCGGAAGGTGATGGAAAGCTGCGACAACACGGCAAC
>JANNJI010000126.1:0-1322 GCA_031405795.1 Gammaproteobacteria bacterium | reverse complement strand
TTTTGCTGGCGCTGTTTTCCGCCGGTCATGTCTTAATAGAAGGTGTGCCGGGTTTGGGCAAAACCTTGCTGGTACGCGCTCTCGCCAAAACTTTTGATGGTACTTTCACGCGCATACAATTTACCCCCGACCTGATGCCGTCGGATGTTACCGGTCACGCCATGTATGACATGAAAGGCAATGAATTTCATATTCGCAAAGGCCCGGTGTTTACTAATCTATTATTGGCGGATGAAATCAATCGCGCCCCGGCCAAAACCCAGGCCGCGCTGCTGGAGGCCATGCAGGAAATTCAAGTCACCATCGAAGGCCAGGCCATGCCGTTAACGCCACCCTTTATGACCCTGGCCACACAAAATCCCATTGAGCAGGAAGGCACCTATCCATTACCTGAGGCACAGCTGGATCGGTTCCTGTTAAAAGTATTAATCAAATACCCAAGCGAACAAGAGGAAAAGGACATGGTTGCCGCCGTCACCTCCGGCAAGGTTGGTGATAATCTGAATGTCACTGCTGTCAGTAATATTATTAAACCCAGTACCGTGATTGCCGTACAACAAATCGTTTCCAGTTTGCGCGTGGATGAACAGGTAAATGAATATGCCGTGCGTATTGTGCGTAAGACCCGCGAGTGGCCGGGGATGGCGATGGGCGCAGGTCCACGTGGCGGTATTGCACTTATCCGTACGGCCCGTGCCAAGGCCTTGTTTGCCGGTCGCGATTATGTCACGCCGGATGATATCAAGAGCGTTGCGATCCCTGCGTTACGCCACCGCGTTAGTCTGGCACCCGAACTGGAGATTGAAGGACATAAAACCGACGACATTCTTCATGCCTTGCTGGAAAAAGTTGAGGCACCGCGCAAGTGAGGCCTGCACTTGGACTCGTAATAGCAACATTAGTTTGGTTTGCGGTTGGCATCGCCGCAGCAATTTATCCACCACTCCTGTTAATATGGTATGGCCTGGGCGGCATCTTGCTGTTACTGGTGTTGCTCGACGTGTGGCTATTATGGTTAACACCCACCATTACCGCAAAGCGGTCGGTGTCAGGGTCGTTGCCCGTGGGTGTCATGAGTCAGGTACAGTTACAATTCACTAACACCGGTCGCAGTAAAGTCAGACTCGCTGTTTTTGATCATCACCCCGCACCCTGTGAGATTGAAGATTTACCACAATATACCACCCTCGCCGCCCATGGCTGGTCACAGTTGCTTTACCGCTTGCGTCCACTCGAGCGTGGTGAACAACAGTTTGGCAAAATCCAAATACTGATCATGTCGCCCATGCGGTTTTGGAAACGCAGCCGCTTACTGGGCGAAA
>JANNJI010000125.1:0-2486 GCA_031405795.1 Gammaproteobacteria bacterium | reverse complement strand
GGGCTGGGTAGCAGAGGGGTTATGCAGCGGCCTGCAAAGCCGTGGACGTCGGTTCGATTCCGGCCCCAGCCTCCATGTCTTACGGCCCGGGTGGCGGAACAGGTAGACGCAAGGGACTTAAAATCCCTCGATCGTAAGGTCGTGCCGGTTCGATTCCGGCCCCGGGCACCATAACTTATAATATTTTTTCTGAATAAGTAACGCATCTGCCTAACTGCGTTAATACGACTAAGGCCAGCAGTGATGGACAACTGCCCGTTGACCTTTTTTTAATCTCTACATGTATACTCCCACCCACTTCAGTTTGCTCACCATGTCTGCCGTGCGGCCAGTGAGATCGTTGTGTAAAGGCGCTAATCTGTAAAATGACCCCGTTCATGCGCAGGGTGTATTTTTTACCTAGGCACTGTGCTTTAATCACTACATTACTTATCCGCAGGTAATGAGCGTTTGAGCATGTATACTCACCTTTCACATTCCGCCAAATAAAGCCAACCACCGTTGTGTATTACGAACATTTTCATTTAAAAGAGCATCCGTTTCGTGTGACGAATGATGTTCGCTATTTCTACGCAAGTCCGGAGCATGCACACGCGCTGGCCATGATGGAATATGCCTTAATTAAAAAACAGGGGTTAATGTTATTGACAGGGGCCCCTGGCACAGGAAAAACAATTTTATTGCAGCATTTTTTATCACGCATTGATAAAAATTATCAGGTTATCAAGCTTGAGCAAATCCAGCTTCCCGAAGACGAATTCCTTCAACACATCGTAACTCAGTTGGGTCAGACTCCGGTTTCCGCAAGCAAACGCCAATTAGTGCAGCAGATTCGACACATTGTGCAGGAACGCCATGACAACGGGGATAAGATGATATTAATTATCGATGATGCGCACGATCTCGATATGCAAAATATGGCTTATATAGTTGGTATGTCGCAATTACAAGGCGATAAAGGGTTCTATTGCACGATTTACCTGCTCGGTACTGATAAAGCATTCGAAACACTCAGTAGTCCAACATTTAGTGAACAATTTCAAGTAACGCAATGTCGTGACAAACTCGGTAACATGAATGAGAGTGAAATAAAAAACTATGTTCTGCATCGACTAAGCTTGGCGGGCGGCGGCAAGGCGGTCTATTTTGATGATGATGTCTTTTCAGTGATTGAGACATATACGGGTGGTATACCGCGCCAAATTAATATCTTGGTTGATCATATGCTGACCACTGCCTATCTGGCTGACACACATGATATTACGGCAAAAATTGCAGAGGCTGCGCTGGGCGAATTACAATGGTTACCGCACGGTGTGGCTAATAAAACGAACACCGAGCAGGAGGAAGAGACGCCGTTTCAAATTGATAGGCGGCAATCGTACAAATTAATCATTAAATGCAAAAAATCACAAAAGAATGAATTTTTTGTGCGCAAGAAAAAAATTACAATCGGCCGCCATAGCAGTAATGATATCAGTATCGATGATCCCTTGATCAGTCGCGTCCATGCACAAGTGCTGCGCCAGGGCAGGATTTATTACATTCGTGACCTTGATTCAAAAAACGGTACATTTATTCAGAAAAAACGTATTGATATCGCGCCGCTGAAAGAAGATACCAAGGTTAGGATCGGCGATTGTGTTTTTATGTTGGTCAGAGACGGGAGCCGTGCTGCAAGCAAAGGGCCGAAAAAATAATCGCGGTATCGCCCAATTTGGCCTGATTTATCCATGGGTTGGTGCTGGTCGATACGCGGCGCGCCACGTATAATTCACCGATTCGCAATATATTTAAGAATTAATCAGGTAGTCGAGGATGGACATATGGCGAAGCCGATAGTGGGTGTGGTAATGGGTAGTAATAGCGACTGGCAAGTCATGAGCCACGCCGTTGACATCCTCAAAGAATACAGTGTGGCGTATGAAACGAAGGTGGTATCCGCTCACCGTACCCCGGATCTATTATTTCAGTATGCCGAAACTGCCGCTGAGCGTGGTTTGCAATGCATTATTGCAGGTGCTGGCGGTGCGGCACATTTACCCGGTATGCTTGCAGCCAAGACCACGATCCCCATATTAGGTGTACCGGTAACCTCTCGGACTTTAAAAGGCTTAGATTCGCTGTTATCCATCGTGCAAATGCCCAAGGGCATCCCGGTGGCTACCTTTGCCATTGGTGAAGCGGGTGCTGCCAATGCCGGGTTATTTGCGATTGCCTTATTGGCCAATCATGATGCAAAACTTGCCAAACGTTTAACCAGTTTTCGTCGTCGCCAGGCCGTCAAGGTGAAGGCGATGAAATTGCCCAAGTGATGATTCTACCCGGCGGGACACTGGGCATGCTCGGTGGTGGGCAATTGGGCGCCTCGAAGCATTCGAATTCCCGGTGGTGGTCGTGCCCGAGGTGCAACAGGTTTTCACGCAACGCGCTGCAGGTATGCCAGTGGACAAGCGTGCACCCTACCTGGACCTCAGCCAGTCGCT
>JANNJI010000124.1:0-3827 GCA_031405795.1 Gammaproteobacteria bacterium | reverse complement strand
GAACACCCACAGCCAGGCGTTCAGCCGGCCGGTGCGCCAACCGGTCTCGGAATGCACGATGCCGCAGTCGCGCACTGTTCAGGGGCTGCCGCAATGTGGTGATCTATTTCGATAAGCCCACCCAGCGCAAACTTTTTGATCGTTATGCCGATTTACTGGTACCGAATGGCTATCTTTACGTGGGTCACTCCGAGTCACTCAACGGCACCAGCGAACGGTTTGAGTTAATCGGCCGCACTATATATAAGAGAGTCACATGAATAAGCCGGATGGGCTGCACGCTGCGGGTACAGCCTCCCCCTCTGCCCCGCGCATGCTGGCCGGGTTTGCCCACATCAACCGGTACTGGGATGAACAACACGCGATGTTTGCCGCCAAATTGCTGCCGGGGGAGTACTACGTCACCTGTGAGAAAGAAACAATCGTCACGGTGCTGGGGTCCTGCGTTTCTGCGTGTATCCGTGATCCGGTGTTTGGTATCGGCGGTATGAATCATTTTATGCTGCCGGAAAATCAAGGTAACGGTAGTTGGGAAGCAGGCAACGTGAGTGCGTCGACGCGTTATGGTAGTCATGCGATGGAACAGCTGATCAACGATATTCTCAAAAACGGTGGCAGCCGCAAGAACCTGGAACTTAAACTCATCGGTGGCGGGCGTATCCTCGCGCAAATGACCGACATTGGTAAAAAAAATATTGATTTTATTGAGAAGTATATTCAAACCGAAAATCTGCGTGTGCTGGCGCGTGATCTGGGTGACATCTATCCACGCAAGGTTTACTACACACCCATCACCGGCAAGGTGGATGTAAAAAAACTGCGCTCAATGCACAACAATACCATTGTTGAGCGCGAGACACAGTATTCCAAACAGTTGCATGAGCAGCCGGTGACGGGAGAAGTCACCTTGTTTTGAAACGCATGACCTTGATTGTTGCACAGTGGTGGTTACGCGAAACGTGATGGGATGAAGTATGACAAAAAAAATTCGTGTATTAATCGTCGATGACTCCGCGTTGGTACGGCAACTCCTCAGTGAAATTCTGGGTACAGATCGCGGGATCGAGGTGGTGGGGGTCGCCACCGATCCGTTTTCAGCGCGCGAAAAGATCAAACAACTGAATCCCGATGTACTCACGTTAGATGTTGAAATGCCCAAGATGGATGGCGTGACGTTTTTGACTAATTTGATGCGTTTGCGTCCCATGCCGGTGGTGATGGTGTCATCGCTGACTGAGAAGGGCGCGGAGATCACCTTGCGCGCGCTCGAAGCCGGTGCGGTGGATTTTGTTTCCAAACCCAAAGTGGATCTGGCACACAGTCTGGCTGATTATGCGGACGAAATTATTAGCAAGGTAAAAACCGCGGCTGGCGTCAAGGTGCGGGCGCTGGATCGTGAACCCTTGTCCCCGATGGCGCCGATTGTGCCCAAGCTCTCAGCCGATGCGGTATTACTGAAATCATCAAGCCAGCGCCACTTCAAAACCACGGACAAGATCATTGCCATTGGTGCCTCCACCGGCGGCACAGAAGCCATCAAGGAAGTATTGATGCGCATGCCGGCGGATGCGCCGGGTATTGTGATCACGCAACACATCCCGGCGGCGTTTAGCGGGCCGTTTGCGAAACGTATGGACAGCCTCTCGGCGATGCATGTGTCGGAGGCGCGGGATGGCGAGCAAATTATTCGCGGCTATTGTTATATCGCACCCGGTGGCCAACACCTGTTGGTCGAACGTGATGGTGCACGCTTCGTCTGCCGGTTGAGTGACGGGCCGCCGGTAAACCGTCATCGTCCCAGCGTGGATGTGTTATTTCGTTCTGTGGCGCAAAACGTGGGTCTCAATGCCATAGGGGTCATTCTGACCGGCATGGGGGATGACGGCGCCCGCGGTCTACTGGAGATGAGAGAGGTGGGTGCGTCAACCATGGCGCAGGACGAGGCCTCCAGCGTGGTATGGGGCATGCCCGGGGCAGCGGTCAAATTAGGTGCGGCGGATGCGCAGTGGTCGTTGGATAAGATTGCCGGAAAAATCATGGCACTGACGACTTCCTGAAAATAGGACTGGTTTTTGCATAATGTATTGCGGAACCAGACTATGGATAAGCGATTATGTCAACCAAGGCGCAACCCTATACCGCCGTTCAACAGACGAACATGGATGCACTGGTGGAACAACATGCGCCGCTGGTGCAACGGATTGCCTATCACTTGATGGCGCGTTTGCCCGCCAGCGTACAAGTGGATGATCTGATCCAGGCGGGACTGATGGGCTTGCTTGATGCTTCCTCGCATTACGATCCCACCCAAGGCGCCAGTTTTGAAACCTATGCCTCCATTCGTATCCGCGGTTCAATGCTGGACGAATTGCGTCGCAATGATTGGGCACCTAAATCCATTCACCGCCGGGCCCGCGACATGGTCAAGGCCGTCAATCAGATTGAGACGCGCACCGGCTGTGAGGCCAAGCCACAGGACATTGCGGATCACATGGGGATTACCTTGGAAGAATATTATGCGCTGGTGTTGGAAACCAATACCTGTCGGGTACTGAATTTTACCGATGTCGAAAGGGAAGACGAATCCTTTGGTGATACCGTCGAAGATCAATACATCCTGGGTCCACAGGAAAAGCTGCAACGCGACGAGATGCGCCGATATCTATCTGCGGCCATCAAGCAACTGCCGGAACGCGAGCAGTTAATTGTCAGCCTGTATTACGACGAAGAACTCAATCTCAAGGAAATCGGCGGTGTGCTGGGCGTGAGTGAATCACGTATCAGCCAACTCCTGAGCCAGGCGCATCTGCGCATGCGCGGGATAGTTCAGGAATTATTAAAACCGCAAACGGCGGCGGTGGAATAATTTATAGATCGGTTGTAGGTCGGGCTTGATGTACAGGAAGTACGAATGCCGCGAGGGCAGGAAGCCCAGGAGCGGCCAGCCCGACAATGTAGCCGCGCGTCAGCTTGGTCTCTCCACTGATTTCAACTATAAGCTTTTTGCCTCTGCAAGATCATAACTATGACGTTGCACGCTCAGCATCTTATTATCCGCACCGCTGTTGATGTAACTGACTTCAGCCGACGTGTAGCTCAGTGATAAGCTTTCTATCGGTGAGTTACCTTCATAGCTCATGGCGATAAATTGGAAAAAAACCGGCAGACACTGTTCAAGGGTGATGGTCATGTATTCCTCGAGTTGATTTTTTCCGGTGCGGACAAAATGCAGGATGACGCGTTTTCCCGTCGCACCACTCACGGCTTCTTTAAAAATCCCTGCACTGGCCGCATCCAGTTTTTTGCCGACCGTCATCACCCGGAAGGTGGGCTTGGTGTATTCCCGATTCGACAGTTGCCCCGTCTTCATGCTGATCTCGCGGTACATCCCGTACGTAAAATACCTCAGTTGGATCGTGCCCACATACCCCGTTGCGGTGACATTGCCTTTGATGCCTTCGTATTCCATGTATATGGCCATGATGATCCTGCCTGCTTTAATTAAAAATGAATAAAATTAATTTTCCCACACCTTCCCAAACTCAATGCCAAACAGTTTGTTTTTTTCCACGGCGCCTTTGAAGGTGTTGGGATTGTCGTCGGGGTGGTGCTCGGCATAGTAAAGTCTGGCGCGGGTTTCTGGTATGGTAAAGAGCGTGGCGTGCGGGACTTTATCGGGGGAAAAAGCGATTTCCTCTAATACGCGACTCACCTCACCCGTGCTGTAGACCATGTAACGGGAATTGATCTTATCAACCGCATCAATTTGATTGAACACGTTCATGAAATACCAAGTCTCCCCCTGGAACGGGATCGGCAGCAATTCG
>JANNJI010000123.1:0-5518 GCA_031405795.1 Gammaproteobacteria bacterium | reverse complement strand
CTGCGGGACCGCACGGCACCGGATCCTCCTGCGGAGGGACAACGAGCGCGCATTCGCGGACGACGTCGGCAAGCGTGTTGATCTCGAGCGGCTTGTTCAGGATCGCCGAGACGATGTTCGGGTCGATAAAAGTTTCCTTGTTTGGGTCGCGTACCGCGAGGACGAACGTCGTCGCCTCCGGTTTCGCTGCGCGAAAATCTGAGAGGAAACTCTCCGCACCGCCGGCGTTGAGATCCATGTCGATGAGGATCAGCGCGTAGTCGCACGCATGCACCTTTTCCATCGCATCGCTGGCTGATACGGCGGTATCGATTTATTTATGCTGATACTGCCAATGTGCTCATCCAAGCCGAGTGCCCTTGCTGCATTGATCGTCGCCATGCGTAACACGGTCTGCGCATCGGCGGCGCGGGCATCATTTGCCACACCTTTAGCGAGCAAGGCGGCGGTGCGCATCTCGCCGAACATGTCCAGGTCATTATTACTGGCCGCACCATCGGTGCCCAGGCATACATTCACCCCAGCGGTGAGTAATTTTTGCAAGGGGCAGAAGCCGCTGGCGAGCTTTAAATTTGATTCCGGACAATGCAACACGTGTGCGCCGGACTTGGCCAAGCTGTTAATTTCGTCCCCGGTCAGTTGCGTCATGTGAACCGCGAGCAGACGCGGGCTGAGCAGACCGAGGTGTTGCAAACGCGCCAAGGGCCGTTGTTGGTGTTGTTGCACGGCTTGACTGACTTCGTCCGCCGTTTCATGAATGTGCATGTGTATCGGGATATCCAGTTCTTCAGCGAGTGTGACGATGTGTTGTAAGGGTGCATCACTGACGGTATAGGGCGCATGCGGGGCAAAGGCCGTGGTGATCAATGGGTTGCTACGTAACTGATCGTGTAGCTGCAATCCCTTGTGTAAATACTCTTGGGCGTTTTGCGCGTACGCTGAGGGAAAGTCGATGACAATCAATCCCACCACGGCACGCATGCCGGTCTGTTCCGCCGCACGGGCGGTTTGTTCGGGAAAGAAATACATATCGTTAAAACACGTGGTGCCGCCACGGATCATCTCGGCACAGGCGTGCAAACTACCATCATAGACAAAACCGGCGCTCACCAGCTTGTGTTCCGCAGGCCAGATATGATCTTGCAGCCAGGTCATTAACGGTAAATCATCCGCATACCCGCGCAGGGGATTCATCGCGGCATGGCTATGCGCATTGATGAGTCCGGGCAATAACACATGGCGATCCAGGTTAATGGTAGTGCGTGCCTGAAACTGTGCTGCCTGCGATTGTGGTACCACGGCAATAATACGCCCATCATGAATGGCCACCGCATAATGCTCATACACGGTATTGGCCGGTTCGATGGGGATGACCCAGCGTGCTAAAAGTAATGTTTCGACTTGCATGCGGCAGAGTTTCCAGTATCCTTTACAGCCTTGCAAGCCTCGCAGATGAAAAACATTCAGGTGAAACGATTTCTCTATGACATTTGATTCTATCCGTGCCATTCGCTGGCAAAACGATCAATTGCGCTTACTGGATCAACGTGTATTGCCCCATCAACAAGTTGATGTGGTGTGTGAAGACGTGAATGCCGTGGCCGAAGCCATCCGTAACATGGTGGTGCGTGGCGCACCGGCGATTGGAATTACCGCGGCGTATGGCGTGGTTCTGGCCGCGCGGCAACGTTACCGCGCCAACGCGGCGGATTGGCAACAGGCGGTCCAGGCCGATCTCGATACCATGGCCAAGAGCCGACCCACGGCAGTAAATCTATTTTGGGCATTGGCGCGCATGAGCAGCCTGATCGCCCAGCTGCCTGCCGTGATTGATCCAAGTGATGCGCTAATAAAAGAAGCCCAAGCCATTCATGCCGAGGACATCGCCGCGAATCAACACATGGGCCGCTTGGGCAGCGGGTTGATCGCGCCGGGGTCGAATATCCTGACCCATTGCAATACCGGTTCATTGGCCACCGGTGGTTTTGGTACCGCGTTGGGGGTTATCCGTCAGGCCTATGCGGATCATAAATTAGCCCAGGTGTATGCGGATGAAACCCGGCCCTGGTTGCAAGGTGCGCGCCTGACGGCCTGGGAATTGGTTCAGGATAAAATACCGGTTACTTTAATCGTGGAAGGCGCGGCTGCTTTCTTAATGAAACAGCAGAAAGTGCAGTGGGTAATTCTCGGTGCCGATCGGATCACCGCCAACGGCGACGTGGCCAACAAGATCGGTACCTATAGCTTGGCGGTATTGGCACGCCAGCATGGCGTGAAATTCATGGTGGTGGCGCCGACCTCGACCGTCGATATGAAACTGGCCACCGGCGATGACATCCCCATCGAGACCCGCAGTGCAGATGAACTATTGCAGCTAGGCAACCAACGCCTCGCGCCGCAAGGTGTCTCCGCGTGGAATCCGGTATTTGATGTCACTCCCGCAGGTTTAATTGACGCGATAGTGACCGAACGCGGGATTGTGAGTCTCCCCAACCGGGAAAAGATGTTGGCCATGATGCAAAAACAGGGGACTTGACTCAGCAATATACCGTGAGCGCTTTGCATCTGGCATTTGGGAATGCATTGCGTTGATGTCGTCACCCGCACAGGCTATGGTATACTGCGCCGACATGTTTGCGTAATGCGTGGTCGTCAATGGAACGGGGCCTGTGCGCAGCGAAATTAGCAATCACTCATTATTATTTTAAGCCAGTGCGGACTGTTCATGGTTGATTTTGCCAAAGAAGTTATCCCGATAAACATCGAAGAGGAGATGCGTCAGTCATACCTTGGCTACGCAATGAGCGTTATCGTCGGCCGCGCCCTGCCGGACGTACGTGATGGACTCAAACCCGTGCACCGCCGGGTGCTGTTTGCGATGCGTGAACTGGGTAATGACTGGAATCGACCCTACAAAAAATCTGCGCGTGTCGTTGGTGATGTGATTGGTAAGTACCATCCGCACGGCGATACGGCGGTATATGACACGATCGTGCGCATGGCGCAGCCCTTTTCGTTACGCTATATGCTGGTCGATGGCCAAGGCAACTTCGGCTCGATCGATGGTGACGCCCCCGCTGCCATGCGTTACACCGAAGTACGCATGTCGCGTATTGCCCATGAATTATTATCGGATCTTGATCGCGAAACCGTCGATTTTATTCCCAATTACGATGAATCAGAACATGAACCGGTTATTCTACCGGCACGAGTCCCCAATCTATTAGTAAATGGTTCGGCCGGTATTGCGGTGGGCATGGCCACCAATATTCCACCGCACAACCTCACTGAGATCATAGACGCCTGTTTGCTGTTGATCGAAAAACCCACGACGACCATTGCGGAATTGATGCAAATCATTCCGGGACCGGATTTCCCCACCGCCGGAATTATCAATGGTGCACGCGGCATTGCCGAGGCCTATGCCACTGGTCGCGGACGCTTATTGGTGCGTGCGCGTACCGAGATTGAGGTTGATCCTAAGAACGGTAAGCAAACCATTATCGTGGTGGAATTGCCCTACCAGGTCAACAAGGCAAGATTGCTTGAGCGGATTGCTGAGCTGGTAAAAGAAAAGAAACTCGAGGGCATCACGGAGCTGCGGGATGAATCCGATAAAGACGGCATGCGCATGGTTATTGAGCTGCGCCGTGGTGAAGTCGCCGAAGTTGTCCTGAATAATCTCTATCAACACACACAGTTGCAGAATGTGTTTGGCATCAATATGGTGGCCTTGGTTGATGGCCAGCCGCAATTACTGAATCTCAAACAGATACTTGAAGCCTTTATCCGTCATCGCCGCGAAGTGGTGACCCGTCGTACCATTTTTGATTTACGCAAGGCACGTGAACGTGCGCATATCCTGGAAGGCCTGGCGATTGCTTTGGCCAATATCGATCCGATCATTGCCATGATTAAATCAGCGGAGAATCCAGCGGCGGCCAAAGATAAATTAATAGCGGCGGCATGGGCGCCGGGCATTGTAGTGACGATGTTGGAACGCGCCGGGGCCGAGGCCTCACGTCCGGAGAGTTTGTCGAGCGATTTTGGTTTAACCGCGGGCAAATACAAATTATCCGATGCGCAGGCCCAGGCGATTTTGGATATGCGTTTGCATCGATTAACCGGCTTGGAACAAGACAAGATCATTAAAGAGTACGAAGAGTTTTTGCTGAAGATTCAGGACTTATTGGATATTCTCGGCTCCAGTGATCGCCTCATGCAAGTGATTCGTGATGAGCTGATGGAGATTAAAACACAATACGGTGATAAACGTCGTACTGAAATTATCGCCAGCCAGGAAGATCTGACTATTGAAGATCTGATTACCGAAGAAGACGTAGTGGTGACCTTGTCACACGAAGGTTACGCCAAGGCGCAACCGGTGTCGGCGTATTCCGCACAACGTCGCGGTGGTAAGGGCAAGACCGCCACCTCGGTAAAGGAAGAAGATTTCATCGACAAGATGTTCGTCGTCAACACGCACGATACGATCCTGTGTTTTTCCAACATCGGCAAAGTGTATTGGCTGAAGGTGTATGAATTGCCGCAGGCAGGCCGTACCGCACGTGGCAAACCAATTGTGAATTTGTTGCCGCTGAGTGAAGGCGAACGGATTAACGACTTGTTACCGATCCGTGAATACGCCGAAGACAAGTTTGTGTTTTTTGCCACGGCGCACGGTATAGTAAAAAAGACACCGTTAACCGATTTTTCCCGGCCACGCTCTTCCGGTATCATTGCGGTTGAAATGCGCGACGGGGATTATCTGGTGGGTGTCGAGCTGACTACAGGCAAGCAGGATATTTTATTGTTTAGCAGCGGCGGTAAAGCAGCACGCTTTAATGAAGATGACGTGCGACCCATGGGCCGCAATGCGGTTGGTGTACGCGGCATCAAGCTCAGCGATGATCAAAAGGTGATCTCGTTGTTGTTGGCCAGTGAAGGCAATGTCCTGACGGTCACTGAAAATGGCTATGGCAAGCGCACACCGATTGCAGATTATCCGTTACACGGCCGTGGCGGTGTCGGCGTTATTTCAATTCAAACCTCGCAACGTAATGGTCAAGTCACTGCCGCCGAGTTGGTCAGTGATGATGATGAAATCATGTTGATCACCAGTGGCGGTACATTGGTACGCACGCGCGTGGATGAAATCTCGGTGATGGGTCGTAATACCCAAGGCGTCAGACTGATTACTTTGTCGGAAGAGGAAAAGCTAACCGGTGTGGAACGCATTGCCAGTGAACAAGATGGTGCTGAAGAGGCTTGATCGGTAAGCAGAATAATTGTCGCTGAATAGTTGTCGTTTCGACCAACGGGAGAAATGACGAAAAAATTCAGGGATTACAAAGCTCGTTACGTCATTATTTTTCAAGGAGTCGTATCACAATGTCACGCGTATTTAATTTCGCTGCAGGCCCGGCCATTTTGCCGCAAGTCGTCTTGGAACGTGCGCGTGATGAAATGTTGGACTGGCATGGCTCAGGCATGTCGGTGATGGAGATGAGCCATCGTG
>JANNJI010000122.1:0-9489 GCA_031405795.1 Gammaproteobacteria bacterium | reverse complement strand
CTTTGCCAAGAAAATCGCCGGATTCGCATACCGGGCCGACCACATCATAATGGATGGTGGGGATATCACGCCGTGGTTGCTCCGCAACGTTCTCATGCCAGTCATCGTATAACGCCGGACGCTTCAGATCATTCATTGCCGCATCGATGATTGCAAAGTGTTTACTGTCGTTGTGCTTGAGTTGTTCAACCTTGGTCAGCAGGATCCCGGCATTACCGACGATCGCGCGGCCCGGTTCCAGTAAAATTTGATAGTGATGTTGACCCAGGGCGCTGCTCAGCGCTGCCGCATATTCCGCAGGTGTCGGCGGGGATTCATCGCGATAGCGAATACCCAGGCCGCCACCGAGATCCAGGTGGTGCAATTGAATACCCGCCTGTTTTAATGAAGCGAGTAACAACAACACCCGCTTGATTGCGTCCACAAACGGTGTGACCTCGGTGAGTTGTGAGCCGATGTGACAGTCGATACCGATAATGTCCAGATGTGGCATGCTCGCCGCCAGGCGATAGACGCGGTGGGCCTCCGTAATCGGGATACCAAATTTATTGTCTTTGAGGCCGGTGGAAATATACGGATGGGTCTTGGCGTCCACGTCCGGATTGACGCGTAATGAAACCGGGGCTTTGCGCTGCATGGCGCGGGCGGTGTCATTGAGACAATGCAGTTCCGCTTCGGATTCGACATTGAAACAGTAAATTCCCACTTGTAATGCGCGCTGCATTTCGTCAGCACGTTTGCTCACGCCAGAGAACACGATCTTGCGCGGATCACCACCGGCGGCAAGCACACGTTCTAATTCGCCAAGTGAAACAATGTCAAAGCCTGAACCCAGCCGGGCGAGGATATTCAGCACCGCCAAATTGGAATTCGCCTTGACCGAGTAGCAAATCAGGTGATCAATGGCGGTCAAGGCGTTATCGAAGGCATGCCAAGATTGTTCGATGGCGGCGCGCGAGTACACATAACACGGCGTACCGAAGCGCTGCGCCAGTTGCGTGACGGGCACGTCCTCGGCAAAGAGTTGGTCATGACGATAGACAAAGGCATCCATTAGGTGTGCGCCAGGGATTATTATTTGGTTTGCTGTGGATTATCGGCGGGGGGCAAATATAACGGACCCTTTTTGCCACAGCCGGTTAAGACGGCACTCATGCTCAATAGAATGAGCAACAGGAGGGATAGCCACTGTGTTTTCGGTTGACGCATGCTAAGCTCTGGGGGCTATATATGTGGCTAGGATTATACGCGGGCGGCACGCAAAAATCCTCCGCCGCTTTACATTGTTAACCGTTTTTATTCTAAGAGGAATGTCAGTATGACTATTGCTTATGTGATCACCTTTGTTTTGGCCTTGACCGGGTTGTTGCTGTTTATCGGCGGGGTGGGGGGCATCTGGAATCGTCGCCCGGTGATGGGTAGCATCAAGGGGTTAACCGGGCTACTGTTGATGACAGCGGGGGCATTGGTATTGCTGATCGGTATGAATCTGTACACCTATCATCGCCTGACCACGGAGGTGCCGGTGGCGGAGATCCGTTTTGAGCAAATGGCACCACAGCGTTTTCGCGTCAACCTCCTGCCACAAGGCGAGGTGCCACAGTGGTATGAATTGCGTGGTGATGAATGGCAGTTGGATGTACGCATGATTAAATGGCAGGGGATTATTACCATGCTCAATGTGGATGCTGTGTATCGCTTTGATCGCTTAAGCGGACGATATCGCGTTGTTGAGGAAGACAAGACGAGCTTGCGTACAATTTACGAACTGGGGGTGAGTCACGGCCTGGATTTGTGGTCACTGGCACAACAATACAAAACAATCTTACCGTGGGTGGATGCAATTTATGGCAGCGCGGTATACATGCCAATGGCAGATAAGGCAAGTTATCAAGTGACCATTACGCATACCGGTTTGGTCGTTCGGCCTGGTAATGAACAGGCACAACAAGCCGTCAAGACCTGGCAATGAGTTAGACGGATTTTGTCAGGGTGCGGATCCGTACACACATTGTCAGCTGGCTGTTACTGGCGACCATCATACCGCTGACCGGGCTTGCCTTTGCCGCCATTTATTATATTGAACGCGATTATGAACAACGTGTACGCGAGGAAATTAATACCAGCCTGAATACGATCGGCACCAATCTGAAACGGCACATGGAGTTGCAACGTGAATTGGCGCTGGGACTGGCGAATGCCAACGTGATACAGGAATTCCTGCCGTCGATGCGGGCGGCGGAACAGGGTAAGTTTGATGGTAAGTATAATATTTATCACAGCCGGATTAATCACTATTTTGCAGGCTTTCAGACCATCATCAATGGTCTGTATGTCATGCGGCTGCTTGATCGGCAGGGTAACACCTACATCAAGGTCAGCGACACACGTCGCAGTGCGCCGATTTATGAAAGTGTCAATGGCCTGGCGTATGCCGAGCAGGAGCTGGATGATAAACCGTTTGCAAAATTGCTGAGGAAATTGCCGACGGGTGAGGTCAGTGGTTTGGTGTTACCTCATAACGCGCAACAATCCGAGTCCATGGCAACCTTGTCACAGTACGATTATGTGGTCCCTTTATATTTGCAGCGACGTTTTGTTGGCGCACTGGCCCTCACCATGTTTGGTGAGGACATTGATCGTGTCATGGATCACGCGCCGCGGTTATACGAGGCACAGTTGTTTATCATGGAAAACAATCCGGATATCCAATACCGCAACGGTATGATTTTGTACGATGACGCACATGAAATTCAGATGAACCAGGTGCGTAGAGAAGTGCAAACCGTGCCAATGCTCTACGGTAAAGCGGTGTTTACTGCGCTGGGGAGTAAGCCCTATGGTGTTATTGATAACAAAGCAACCGGTGAGAATATCTTTTTTACGGAAATTTTCCCTTACGAAGGCCAGTTGGTTAATTGGGTATTGGCTGCGCTGATTAAATCAGAATATATTAGTAAACCGTTTCAGAATGCACGCTGGGTCGTGCTCGGGATTGCGTTACTGGCATTATTACTCACTTTGCTGCTCGCCAGCATCGGTGCGCACACCCTGGCCAAACCCGTGCGCGAGTTGGCCACACAGTTATTATCTTATGCACACGGTGAACAGGCGGTACGGGTCAAAACCGATGCCGGCATTGATGAGATCCGCGATCTGGAACAGGCATTTAATACCATGGCCGATTCGTTAGATCGCACCGCTAAAGAGCGCGACAAGGCACAGCACATGATGTTACAAAATGCAAAATTAGCGAGCATCGGTCAATTGGCGGCAGGGATTGGCCACGAAATAAATAACCCGCTGAATAATATTTTGTCGTATGCAAAATTAATCGAACGGGAACTACCCCAGGCCACTGAACATCTACAACAGGATATGGCATCATTAAAAGACGAGGCACAACGCGCCAGCGGTATTATTCAAGGTATTTTAAATTTTGCACGACAGGTGCCACCGCATTATGCACCTTTCTCCGTGCTTGCCTGGTTGCAAGATACCATCAGTTTGGTTAAACAAAGCGCCAAAACCGCAGGTATAACACTTGCATATGAATGTGTTACTGATTTTGCTGCTGAAGGTGACCGCGGCCAGTTGCAACAGGCGTTGATCAATTTACTGATCAACGCCATCCAGGCAAGCAAGGCCCACGACCAAATACTGGTGCGGGTAGAGGCGGATAATAATGATATCCACATCGCCGTTATTGATCAGGGGCAGGGCATCCGCACGGAGTTGATCGATAATGTGTTTGATCCCTTTTTTACCACCAAGGCGGAAGGTGAGGGCAGTGGTTTGGGATTGTCTATCAGTCTTGGTATTATCGAACGGCATGGGGGCCAACTGACCATTATGAATAATCTCGACAAAGGCGTGACGGTGACCATTACCTTACCGAGGAAAATCCACCATGACTAACACCACCACGAAGAAACCCCACATTGTATTTGTCGATGATGACCCCAAGGCAGGTGAATTGATGCAACGCTTCAGTGCGGACGCCGCCTATGAATGCCGTGTATTTCAGGATCCCACTCAGGCCCTGGCGTTTACACAGGCCAACAAGGTCGGGCTTATCATCAGCGATTTGCGCATGCCGAAGATGACGGGGATTGAATTGTTGCGTGCGGTGCGTGAAGACGATACGGATGTACCGTTTATTATTATTACCGGTTATGCCGAGGTGGAGAACGCCATCGAAGCGATGCGTCTGGGCGCAACGGATTTTATCAAAAAACCGTTTGACATGGATGAGTTGCGGCTGCAAATCGAAAAGACCCTGCATACACAATCACTGGTACAGGAAAACCGTTTACTCAAACGCCAGCTCAAGGATGAACAACTCCGTTTTGGCATGATTGGCCAGGCCAAGGTCATGGACAGTGTGTATAACATTATCGCCAAGGTGGCGGATATCCGTTGCAATGTGATCATCGAAGGTGAATCCGGTACCGGCAAGGAATTGGTGGCACGGGCGATTCACTTTCAAGGCCAATATGCCGACAAACCGTTTGTGGTGATCGATTGCGGCGCGCTAACCGATACGCTTTTAGAAAGTGAGTTGTTTGGCCATGAAAAAGGTGCGTTTACTGGCGCGGTGAAAAGTAAGGCAGGTTTATTAGAGTCGGCGACCGGCGGCACCGTGTTTCTCGATGAAATCGGTAATATTTCTGATTCCATGCAGGTCAAGTTATTGCGTGTCGTGCAGGAACAACAAGTCACCCGTGTTGGCGGCATGCGACCGGTTAAAATTGATGTGCGGATTATTGTGGCGACTAACCAGGATTTGGAGGCGCGTGTCGCCGCCGGGACCTTCCGGCATGATTTATATCATCGGCTCAACGTCGTTAAATTACGCTTGCCTTCCTTGCGCGAGCGACGTGACGATATCCCGGTGTTGATCCAGCATTTCATTCATCACTTTAATCAACAGTATCAGCGTAAGGTCAGCGGCTTTGATGCGCAGTCGATGCAAAAATTAATACAGCATGACTGGCCTGGTAACGTCCGTGAATTACAGAACCTGATTGAACGTCACATCGCGCTGGCAGAGGGTACGCAACTGCAAGTGGAAAACTTAAGCCAGCTTAAACCCGTTGGTGCAAAGAACAGCGCAACCGGTATTGATGCTGATGCCCCTCCGTTGGAAGAATTGGAGCGTCGTTATATCCTGAAAATCCTAGACAGCATGCAAGGCAATCGGGAGAAGACCGCCAGTGTGTTGAACATCAACAAATCTACACTATGGCGTAAGCTGCAACAATATAAGGCGATTCCTGAAGGTGAGGTTGAAGATAATTAATTGGTAATGATTTGAGTGGGTGTATTGGCTTTAGTATTCGCAGGAAAATGTTACAAAGAGATATCCGGCCCCATCCACGACCCATACATCGGACTGTATTTCAAGACAGTATATGACCCCATGACTCTGAATCAAGAATCCTATCGACTACTTCGCGCAACGTATCCGGAACTTAAGGAACCTTTGCTTGATTTCGATCAATTTAAGCCATGGCGGGCTGACAAGAAAGAAATATTGATTCAGCAGGGAGACACTACGTCAATTGTCCGGTTTATGATTTCCGGTCTGGCAAGACTGTTTTTTGTGGATGACAAGGGGAATGAGCAGACCAAATTTTTTCTAGGGTCGGGATTTTTTTTAGTGCCGATGCACTCTCTGTTTTTGGAAAGAGAGTCCTGGTTTGGCATCCAAGCCTCAATGTCCTGTCATGGCGTGGCGATTGATGCCAAAACATTTAAAGGACTTCTGAAAACAGATCTGCAATGGGCTAACTATTGGATATCCTATATGACACAGCTATTTATCGCCAAAGAAAATCGCGAGCGAGACCTTCTGACGATGAATGCACG
Source organism: Gammaproteobacteria bacterium (assembly GCA_031405795.1). Taxonomy (GTDB): domain Bacteria; phylum Pseudomonadota; class Gammaproteobacteria; order UBA6429; family Thiohalophilaceae; genus JACQBC01. The sequence goes on along the minus strand of JANNJI010000122.1, from coordinate 3,618 downwards.
AGAAAAATATCTCGACTTGCTCGCCAATTTTCCTGAGATCGCCCGCCATGTGCCTCTGCACCAAATCGCCAGCTATTTAGGTGTTACCGACGTCACATTGAGTCGTATTCGGAAATATATTTAAAGGTTTAGTTTTCTATTTTTACAACTCTTAACAAATGTTAAGGTATGTCAATTTTACAAAGATATAATCAACCCATATTTAACTATGATTTATGGGCTGAACAGGTTATCTAATTTACAGAGGTTTTTTATGAGCCGTTTTATTTACTCAGTATTTATTGGGCTGTATTTTTTCCAACTAAGTCAATCTAATTTATTGGCGATGGAAGGGGAAACGCCGGATCTTGCTATACTTTCGTTTAGTGACAACAGACAAAGCATGACTGATTTTAATGCTATCAATGAAACGCTTAAAGCTGTGGGGGTTCACTTGAGTCGGGTAGCTCTTCCTTCACAAGCATTGCCTACGCTTAAATTATCTGCTACATCCAAGCTTAATGAAGAGCAGATATCGAACCTTCTGAAAATATTTTCACTTACCCGCAAAGATTTGCTCGATCAGATTAGTATTGCCGGTCGCAAGCCCGTTATTCCAGATGGCGGCAGTCTATCGACCGGTGAGGTGGGCGTAGCTCCCTATCCAAAAATTTACGACATGAAGGCAATGAACCCTCAAGATCATATTTATGTTCAAAATAAGTTTGGAAAACTTCATGTAAATTCCGCAGATAGTGGAGAAGGCGTGGATGAGGTAATGACGTTGGTCTCCGGTGGGCCATGGACCTGGTATTTTTTACTAAGAGATAATGTAGTCGCAAAACTTTCTCTCAGTCGTATTCAGCCTAATGGTCCAGGTTGGCGCTTGAGTTATCCAGGGCTAACGCCTCATGGGGCATACATGGATGCAGAGGATGGAATTTGTATTGCTTATATTATTGGGCCAAAAACCTGGGTAATGCGATATGACGCACCTAAAATTGCAGGGGCGAAAATGTTGGGAAAAAATCCCTGGGTCGACTTTTCAACCAACCGGGCTAAGTGATTTTAATAGGGTGATTGAATGATTCGACTTCTTTCTTAAATTAAGTCAACCCGCACGGTCAAGACCGTGATGGTGATATATCTGTGTCACGGTATCGCTCATCATAAATGATTCTAGTTTACTGCCCCACGCACCACCATCACCAATCAGGCCGATGTGGTAATCACTGATAATGTTGTGCGCTGATTTCGTGGGTTCACTGACAGCACTCCCGTCCGGCATAATAATGGCAAATTCACCGGGGAAGATGCGGGTGTAACGCAGCGCCAGATGATAATAGATGAGGGCGACGTCGGCCTGATCAGAGAACAAGGCTTGTGGCGCTTCACGATGATGAATACGGTTGCCAAATACCAGATTGTAATGCATCGTCAAACTTGCCGCCGAGGCGTCGGTTATCTGTCGGCCCTGTTGCGCGGCATAATTCACTAAGGTGTGTGCATAGACCTGAAAACTGGCGGTTTCGCGTTCGGGGTTGGAGAGAAACAGACGAATCTGTGGGTTAGCCAGATCCGCGACGCGGCGAATCTGTTTGGGGTTGTTAGCGCGCACCAGCAAGACATTGCCTCGGCTGCGCATAAAGGCTTGGTGTTGCTGAACATAACCCTTGTCTTTGAGTTGCTGCAGAATATTCGCCGGGCTGATAAAGACATGTGGCCGTATGGCAAGCAACAGATTGCCCAGATAAACGCCGCCGTGGATTAACATGTTCATGATCACGGAGGGCGGTGTGGTGGCATAGAAAATATCGTGTACGGCGGGGTGTTGCTGGCCAAACTGTTGCAGTGCTTCGGCCAAACCCATGTGATGATTACCGTCCGAGAACACCACTAATTGCGCCTTACCCGGGTCACCGTGAAAATCCAAGCAGATATTTGACAGAGGTTCATGCCATTGCGGTGCGGCGCTTTGTGGGCAGGCCACTTCTGGCGGCCATGGTAATGCATTTTTCATTCGTAGCTAGCGTACGATAGCGGGTTTAACCGTGACAGCATCGGGTAAAAAAGTGACCAGCATTAAACAGACAAACAGGATGAGTAAACTAATCCAGTAGCGGCGTGCATATTTTTTTCCCTTGTCGGGTAAATGGCGATAAGGAGGGACGCTGCATAAGACGATGAACGCGCTTTTTTTAATCCCGGATTGTTGTGTTGCGTAGAAATTTACCATTAAGCGGTAATACACGGCGAGATACACGCTGAATACCAATAATAAGGCGGATACGGTGCGCATTAACGTTGCTCTTGAGTGACAGTTAAGGTGGTGGTGTCGTCATCGGTGTCGCAAGCCCAATCGCTGCGGCAAGATGGGCCTGATTGGCGAGTTCCCCTAATAATTTTTCATCCATAATATGAATGCAATGTTGTTTGACATACAACAGGCCCTGACGTTTGAGCGCATTGAGCAGTGAACTCACGGTTTGGCGCGTGGTGCCGATCATGTCGGCAATTTCCTGATGGGTCAAGCGGATGTCGAGGTAGGTATCGTCACCGACACGAACATAGTGATGGGCACCCAGACGCATAATCAATTTCATTATACGTGTTTGCACGTCGTCATTGACTAGGTTGATGATCACATCGCTGAGTGCGCGTAAGCGGCCGGAAAGTATTTGCATCATCAGTAAGGCAGTATTGGGGTGGGATTGTATAAAGGCGGCAAACTGGCTCTGCGACAGGATCAATACTTCGGATTTTTCGCAGGCCAGGGCATTTACTGTCCGGTCACCGCCTAAGGTTCCCTCAGCAAGGCCGAATATGTCGCCTGCGAAGCAAAACCAGAGAATGACTTCCTTGCCCGTCGGCGAGGACTGGTAGATCTTGACCCGACCGCGACGCAAAAAGCAGACATGTTTACCGGAGGCGCCCGCATGAAACACAAATTCACCTTTGGCAAACTGTTGAATTTGCCCATAATGCGACAGAGCATCGCGATCCGTATCGCTCAAACGGGCCAGAATGTCGGTTTGCGTATGGGTGATAGGCATGGCGTTTATAGTGACCGGCGGTTTTCCCTCTTAACAGCTTAGCACCATTCCTGTATAGAAATAGTATCGGCGGAGAGCGAATTGTCGGCCAGCTGACATACAGGATCGTTATATTGTTAAATACTAATATCAATTGCACTAGGGAGATTAAAGCGTTTGCTGCGGATTTTTTCAAGCAAAGGCAACAGCCGAGAGGTACCACTGCCCGCTATCGTGTATATTCTACTGGTCTAAATAAAACCTAATGGAGGATGTAATGAACTATTATTCTAAAAATAAGATGTTGTCATATGTTGCTGTCTCGGTTGCCACCCTGGCATTGTTTTTCGCCGGAGTCGCCGCTGCTGCGGATATCACACCAAAAATGCAACCCAAGATCGATGCCTATAAAAAACAGGCGGCAGAGTGGGCGGCTGATCCTGAAATTATCAAAGCCGTCAAAGAAGCCAATACCAAGGGGCCGATTGCGGGTATGGGTAATGCGAAGTGGCGTGATTTAAAAGATAACGATCCAATCGTACAGGAGTTTGTCACCAACGCTACTGGTCAGCTGCTGACAAAATGGCTGAAGGCTGATGAAAAAGGC
>JANNJI010000121.1:0-1142 GCA_031405795.1 Gammaproteobacteria bacterium | reverse complement strand
AGAAGATGGGGCACCTCCTCGCGGAGGTGCCCTTTCTTTTTCGCGCCTACGCCGCCTTTTTCTTGGCGATTGGTAGGCCCGAGATCGTCGCCCTAAAAGCTTCGATCGGCTGCAGGGTTGGTATTTTGTATTGCCGGGGCATGTTGCTGTAACCTGAATGATCCGACGCGAATAAACGCTACATTTAAGTCAATTCTTTGCTGTATTTAAACCATTTCGTAACATCTATCACGTAACTTGTGTGGTCTCCCATAAAGGTGTCACATAAATGAAACAAATCCTTCAATGGTTATCCCATAAGATCAACAATGCCACAGTTATTCTTTTGTTTTTTTAGAAAATTTATGATGTTTGTTTCTGCATGAAAAGACTGATCAAGCGGTTGTTTTTGTACGGCTGGACGTTGCGTTATCTAAAGCCGCGGCAACTTGTCTATTTGATTTGGCGGCGTATTCAACCGGCCATTCATATTGATATAAGGTATAAGATTATCCAAACCCGTGCGGGGACGCGACATGCGGCCATTTTCACCCATCCGCCGCCGGTTATCAATCCGGATGAATTTACCTTTTTGAATGTCAGCAAGGTGTTTGAGCATGGCAATGTCGACTGGGTTAGTGCGGACATGCCCAAGCTGTGGCGCTACAACCTGCATTACTTTGATTTTCTGCATCAGCCAGGTCGCTCTGATCAGGATCTCGATCATTTTATAAATCACTGGCTTGCGCATAATCCCATGGGCAGCGCCGATGCCTGGGAGCCTTATACCGTTTCATTGCGGATGGTGAACTGGATTAAATATGTTCTCGCCAGACCCGGCGGTGCTACGGATCTGGTTGCATGGCAGCAAAGTTTGTATGTTCACGCGTTGTGGCTGGAAAAACACATTGAGTACCAGTTGCTGGCGAATCACTACCTGAAAAATGCCAAGGCCTTGTTTTATGCCGGTATGTATTTTGACGGTGACGATGCCGAACGCTGGCTGTATACCGGCGTACGCATTCTCAGTGAAGAAGCACAGCAACAGATTTTAGCGGATGGTGGGCACATTGAACGCAGCCCAATGTATCACTGCATCACGGTCGCAGATTATCTCGACATCATTGATCTCATCCAAAACAGTCATGCCTCTATCGCCACCT
>JANNJI010000120.1:0-4942 GCA_031405795.1 Gammaproteobacteria bacterium | reverse complement strand
CACGTTTGTCAATGGTAAGCAAGTCAGTACCCATAAGCTACAAAATGGCGATGTCATCGTGATCGGTAAGTACACCATCACACATGAAACTGTGGATGAAGATCCGATAACGACTGAACTCGATCCAACTCTCCAAATAGGTAAACAGGAATTTGCAATTATTCTCGCCCGACTATCTCAAACTGAAAATGTTGAAAGTATCGGGCCGCTTAAATTAAATAAAAAAACCCTGAATTGGATTGCGCAGGATGAAAATGGGGTGTGGTGGGGTTTTGAAAATGAACCCATTACAGGCGTTCACGGTTGGTTGGATACGATGGACGGTACCAAAATTTTATTAAAACAGGAAAACAGACACAACATAAATTGGCGTGACACATTACGTAAGTTGTAGCTTTATCTTTTTATTTGAACAATCCCCCTTTTCTTTTGTTGCGATCAGAGTTTTTATATCACTGCCCGAGCGCCCATTTTTGACAGGCAGCTAAAAAGACATAAAAAAAGGGACCGTGCAGTCCCTGAAAAACGCCATTGGAGAAAAATATTTATAACCGCCAGGATGACTCTGCGGCGGTTTTATGTTGTCCCATAAGCTGTGTAATGAAACACTCCGCCCGGGATTTATCAATAAATGGACCCCGAACACCTTCGCGGGTATAGGCATACCAGCCTTGCGACATCACATGAAAATACCGGTTGGTATTTGTCCGGTGGTTCTCACCGTTACGGGTAGAAAAATTGTCGGCGGCTTCGAGCGGTTTCATGGAGGTTGTTCGTCATAACGTCTGGTAATGAAGGTAGTTTACGAACTGAGTGAGGGCTTGTCTGTCAGGCAGCGCTGAAAAAATTGTAGGATGTGCCTTACAATATCGGAGTATTGGGGCTTATCTTTCATGAAAGTAAAATGAGATATGTGGTGCCCTGGGCCGGAGTTGAACCGGCGACCTGCCGCTTAGGAGGCGGCTGCTCTATCCACTGAGCTACCAGGGCTGAGATTCGAGTTTGCGCAGCGTGCTGGATTTTAACATTACTTACGCCGTAGCGGCCAGATTATCAGTGATGTGGCGGATGGGGTAGCAGGCAAGCCCGTGGAAATTCAGAGTTTCGTCGCTGAACCCGATCTGGCCGTGGCACTATGCGTTCTGAGTGGTGGTGTTGCTGAGGAGGGCTATGAAGAAATTCGGCGCCGGCCAATGAGTATCCTTGATCGGGAAAAAGGCGAACACTTAGCAAAGCGGTGCCGCAAGTAATTGCTTGTTTGTCGGGCAAGGGGATTTCTGCTGCATGAATCGATGATGTAGATTTCAGTAGAGTGGCTTGGGTGTATTCGATACGAGAATAAATTGGCAGGGATCGCGCCCGCGCAATAGATGAAAATATCCGGTTTCAAATACGTGCGATAGTATTTTGACTGAACTGCTCTTGTTTATTTCCGGAGGATGAGTAGATCTCATTGTATTCGCACTGGCCGCGCAGAATACGTAATGCCATTTGTGTGCGACGTTTTTGATGAGCCAGTATGACCCCATTAATTTGGTTTTGTGTTGAACAGGCTTGACTTAAGTTGACGATTTTATCCCATGTGCGGAGTAGCTCAACGATGGCGTTTTTAGATACGTGGCGAGATAAAATCTCCAAACTGGTTTTTCCAAAGGGTAGCTGATGCTTTTCAAGCAAGACTCGGCGCAGAGCTTCCTGCTGCTCAATCTGCAGGGATAGTTTTTCTTTGTGTTTTGCCAGGAAAGTGATGTTATCGTTCTGGTTTTTTATCAAGGCAAGATGTTCCTGTTGCAGGAGGTCTTGCATTTCTATCAGTCGCTTGACCAATAAATTAAATATAGTGTGCAACTGAGAAGCAATTTCATGTTCTGACATGGTGATTCATGCGCTAAAGGCCAGCTTCGAAATTCATCATCTTGTCTGCCACCCGATCCGGGTTAACCTGGTATTCGCCGCGCGCGAGCGCATCCCGTACACGGTCCACTCGTGTTTGATCAACTTCCGGCTGTTCGGTCAGTTTATTCTCAAGAGACTTCAGGCGTGCCGCCATATCAGTGAGACTGACTTTGTCTTGTCCGGATTGGCCAGCTGTCTGGGTGCGGGAGGTAGTGTTCGCGGCGTCACGGCGAATCGTCTGTACCTGTTTTTCATTGGTCTGCTGGCTGCGACCCGAGTTTATCCCGCTGATATCATTTGCCATGCGCTATTTCCTCCTAACGTACTGATGCACGTTGGTTATCGGCGGTTGCTGAAAAAGCTTTAGTGGACATCATTTACCTCATTGAATACATTTACATTTTCACCCTAACGGTGGCTGAGGCGATGACCTCGGCATGAACTTCACGACCGCTGCGGGCGTTTTGAACGCGTATCATTTGGCCCTGATGGCCATCCATTAAAGCAACTCCTTGGACACGAATAACAACACCTTGGTATTGTGCTTCAATCGTGATGGCAGCGCCACGCTGTACCAGGCGTTTGGGTTGTAACATGGAGGGGGTCAAGATGGTGTCTTTTGACACCGCACGACGCAGTACCATGCCGTCAATTTCCGCCATGGTATTAAAGGCACCTGCATGCATGGCGGATAATTCCTGGCGTGACAGGCTCAAGTCGTTGGTATGCAACTGGGTATCCTTGGCAAATGCCTGACGAGTCATGACGACATTGGCAAAGGCACGAATGTGCACGGGGATTACTATTTTCCAGGAGACATTACTGCCGCATCGCAGGCCAATCAGAGTTGCGCCATAACGGGTATTGGGATCGGGTAGATAACCTTCGGGTGTCTTATTGCACTTTGGCAAACGTAAGCGTTGATCCAGATAGCCAAACTTGATGTCTAGTTCATATTCTTTGCCCAGTTCGCGCTGGATGAACTTTTCTGCCGTTTGCAGCAACCTGTCAGTTGCTTCGATATCAACTGTCGTTGTGGCCAAAACGGTTGGAGAGTGGCAAAAGATCGCCAATAGCCCGGCAAGAACATGCCCTCGATGTCCTACTCCTATCGCTGTGCTGTATGGTTGCATAGGTTTTCAGTGTCAATAAAATACTTACAAAAGTGATGTGCAAAGGGCATGCCATTGCTAATAGATTAAGCAATTTGTAAATAACGCCGATAAGTATCCTGATTACTACACTGGGAGTCAGCTATGGCAGGCGTGATTGATGGGGTCGACCAACGCACTAAGTTGGTCGGGGAGAACCGATTTGAACTTTTATTATTCGGTTTGGGAAGCAGGCAAAAATTTGGCATCAATGTCTTTAAGGTTCAGGAAGTGATTCGGTGTCCACCTTTAACATCAATGCCCAAGGCCAGCTCGATAGTCCGAGGGATTGCCAACATGCGTGGCAAAACGATTACCATCATCGATTTGGCCATGGCGATTGGCCTTCCGCCCATTCGTGAAGTGAAAGATCAATATGTGATCGTGACTGAATACAATCGCTCCACTCAGGGCTTCCTGGTCAGTAGTGTTGACAGAATTATTAACATGACATGGAAGGAAATCTTGCCGCCGCCAAAAGGTGTGGGTAAGGACAATTACATGACGGCGGTCACCAAGGTGGATAATAAACTCGTCGAGATTATCGACGTTGAAAAAGTCTATGCTGAAATGATGCGGTTGCCGATTGAAATTAAGTTTGAGGCGCCAATCGAAAAAGAAAAGGCCGACAGGATCAAGGTACTTGTTGCCGATGATTCTGTTGTTGCGCGCAAGCAAGTCAGGTCAACGTTAGAAAAGCTCGGTTTGGGGTGTATGTTGGCAAAGAATGGGCGTGAGGCACTGGATTTTCTGCAGGCGGCGGTAAAAGATGGGAAACCAATTACAGACACTGTTGATATTGTCATTTCCGATATTGAGATGCCAGAGATGGATGGTTATACGTTGACGACGGAGATTCGCTCTGATCAGCGCCTGCAAAAATTGCCCATTATGTTGCATACCTCGTTGAGCGGCACATTTAATACAAACATGGTTAAGAAAGCGGGGGCAGACAAATTTGTTGCAAAGTTTGATGCGGATGAGTTGGCGAAAGAGTTAAAACAATTGTTGCAGTCGAAGGGTTTGTTGTAGATGGGGTCCGGCGCGAGTATCTATATTTGCATCGATAACTTTGCATCATGGACGTAGCTGTCAACGCAAGGAAGTATGATGCTGTGACTGAACATTTACTGTCAAAATCATTATATGAAGATTTCCGCCGATTCCTGGAGGATGCCTGTGGCATTGTGCTGGGCGAGAATAAACATTATCTTGTTACCAGTCGGTTAAACCGGCTTACCCAGGAGTTCTCTTTTCAAACGTTAAGCGATCTGCTCACTGCCTTGAAGGCGGACAAAGATAAAAGGTTAAAAGAACGGGTCATTGATGCAATGACAACGAACGAAACCAGCTGGTTCCGCGACGTGTATCCGTATGAAACCCTCTATGAAAGCCTGTTGCCGGAAATAGCCGCTAAAAAGCCAAATGCATTACGGATCTGGTCGGCGGCATGTTCTACCGGGCAGGAACCCTATTCGATCAGCATGACGATTAATGAGTTTCAAAGTGCACGCCTGGGGCAGTTGGCGATGCCGATAGAAATAATCAGTACAGATATTTCTGCCACCGTTTTAAACCAGGCGCGCAAAGGGGTATACGATGAAATGAGCATATCACGCGGGCTTTCGATGGAGCGACGTAAACGATTCTTTGTGCCAACCAGTAATAATCATTGGGAAATCATCCCTAAGATTCGTAGTAGCGTCAAGTTCACTGAAATAAATTTGTTACAAAGTTATGCGCTGCTTGGCAGGTTCGATATTATATTTTGTCGCAATGTACTGATTTATTTTTCCTCTGAGTTAAAAGGTTCCATATTGGAGCGCATGGCGCAGGCGCTGAACCCGGGTGGTGTGTTAGTGCTGGGGGGTTCCGAAACCCCGAGTGGTTATTCA
>JANNJI010000119.1:0-12744 GCA_031405795.1 Gammaproteobacteria bacterium | reverse complement strand
CGATGGCCGTACGCAGCATGTCGAGCAAGTCGGGCCGGGTCAACGGATCCGCAACGGTCCAGTGGCCGGAGTGACGCAGGCGCGACTCCAGGTGAACGAGGTGCAATCGTGCCGATCATCTCGGTGGACAACATGGCCCAGGCGGGGCAGCAGGTCGTCGCCGCGCTTGCAGGTAAAACCCAGACGGGAAGTAGCTCATGAGCATCCTGATCGACAAGAACACCCGGGTGATGACGCAGGGCATCACCGGCAAGACCGGCCAGTTCCACACCAGGATGGGCCTCGAGTACGCCAACGGGAAGAACTGCTACGTCGCCGGCGTGAACCCGAAGAAGCCGGGCGAGAAGTTCGAGTCAAAAACCAAGGCATCGTCACCAGGAATGTGATGGTCGGTAATACCGCCTCGTGAGCGAAGTGCATCACCGGTATCATCACCCGGACAGTGATGTCCAGAGAGTGACGAATGTCGCGGGAGGTCGGGATCGGCTGGTGATAGCAAGCACCAGAAGCATGAGCACAGCCCGTGCTTGTTCTACTGTATGCGGTCAGTGAAGGCTGTTCTAATAAAATCGATTACTTTTAAAACCATGGAGATTCAGCGGTTATAACGGCAATAATTATATTATTTTTAATAAGTTTATTATATTTACCCACTGCCCGCCCCTATTTTTAAAGTACACGTGGCTAACAGCCGACAATATGAGCTGGGTACTGCCGTATGCGGCATTAAGCGCTAAGGCAGACAAGCTTCTGACCGCGATATCTTTTCGGGAGTATTTTTTTGACGGGCCAAGGATCATGTGCACGAATCCACTATGAAACAACCATTACAAGCAACAGCAGTCGCTCTTGGTAAGCCATTGCCATGGGATTTATATGACAAATTTGGCAAGGTCGTGTTTAAGCGCGGGTTTATCTTTCATACATCGGCTAGTCTTGAGCGCATAGTTGGTATGGGGTTACTGTATGAGGTAGGCACTGGTGTTGAGTCACCGCAAAAGCCAGCGAGCGTCGCCTCAGCAGTGCGTGAGAGTATTCCGCCGCAAAGATCGGTGAGAGCCACCTCAGGCTCAGACTCTTTTCAGGCTGCACAGGATGAAGATTTACGTTCGATGCTCACCAGCGGCAGTGGCAGTCACTTATTGGCCGAGGGGGGTATGAGCGGGGGAGAAATATTCCGGCAGATCGAGCAATGTGCTGGAAAAATCAAAGATTTATTTCTGGATATGTTAAATAACATACCGGCGGATGTGAATGAATTACATAAAATTGTGCATAAAGTCAGGTATATGTTCTCTGGAAATCCTGATGCCTGTTTGGGCGCTATCCATCGTTGTCAACGCTTTCCGCAATCGCAGTTACAGCCGATCTACGCGGCGTTTTTATGTGACATGGCCGCGCTCGCATTAGGCTACGAAGAAAAGGACCGGATCAGCCTGATTGGTGCAGCAATAACCGCTAACCTTGGGATGTTTACCTATCAAGACAAGTTGAATAATCATGCAGGCAAGTTAAGCGCAGAGCAATTGGCGCAATTACGTACGCACCCTGCGGAAAGTGTTCGTTTGCTGAAAAAGATGGGTGTCCGTGATCGTCTTTGGCTCGACATCGTGGCACAACATCACGAGCGTGCTGACGGCGGCGGTTATCCGGGTGGACTGGTGCGTGCCAAGATAGTCGATCAAGCCGTTCCTTTAATGATTGCCGATAGTTATTTATCGCAAGTGACACCCCGCGCCTTCCGCGAGGTGGCCACACCCTTTGAAGCAGTACAAAGTATTTACGCAAAGATGCCGAAAGATAAGGCGGATGAGCATGTTTATTTAGTTTTCATTAAAGAGCTGGGTATCTTCCCGCCCGGCTTATTTGTCAGCTTGCAAAACGACGAGTTTGGCATGGTGACACGCCGTAACACCTCAGATTCGACACACCCCTATGTATCCTCCCTGCAGGCCGCGGACGGCTCATCCTACAGCAAGCCTAAAGTGCGTGACACACAACTATCGGAATTTCACATTAAGTCAATATGTCGGCCCAAGGCGCCAATCAATATCGATCCCTCCTTGTTATGGCAGGACCCCCGGGATTTAAACAATGGTATTTAATGAGATTCAATTTGCACTATTCATTGAAGTCATTGTTGCCGGGCTGGTTGGGTTGGGCATTGTTATTTTTCTGTACATACGTTTACGTCGCCGTTATCGAGTCATTGCTGAAAAAACCACGCCTGCGGCACAACACGCCTCCTTACGTGAATATTTACAACAAGAAAAAACACATACGCAGCAAGAACAAAAACGAATAGGCACAGACCCGGAATCAACAAAACGCTTGCTGGCCTGGCGCCAGGTATTTTTAACATTGGAAGCCAGTGTAGTGGAATTTGCTCAGGCTAACCGGCTGAATTTTTGGCCGACATACACAAAAACGGCGGAATCACAGCCGTTATTAGTGGAGTGGTTACATGAAAAAACAGCGGCGCTGGAGGAGTCGTCGGCGAGTGTGCAACAACTCAAGGCGGAAGCCGATCAGGTCCCCCTGTTGCTTGAACGTATTACCAATCTGGAAAAATTCAAGTCGCTGTTTTTTGAAATAAAGGGACAGCTGGATCAAGCCAATCAGATTATCGATATACTCAATGCAGAAATGCAGCATTATCTTACTGATCAGGCCAAACAGGATGAGTACAACGCATTAATCAGCAAACTGCGTTCCGAGAATAGCCAGCTCAATCAACAAGTCTCGCTCGCAGAAAAAGAATATGAAATCTTGATGAGTAATTATGCCAGCATTGATGCTATTTCCAGCATCAATGCTGAACGAGTTGATCGGCTTGTGGCGGATATGCCCGAGCAAACAATTATCCAACTCATTGAGCAAGCCGCCTCGATGAGCACGAATATGGGCAGCCTGCGTCAGGTGGCGGAAGAGCAGCAGCACAGTATCGTGGATTTGGCAAAGGCGCATGAATCACTGAATGTTGGCGCTGATCGTTCCAGAGAACTACAAGGGTTAGTGGGTTCGCTGACGGAACAAAACCGCAACATGCAAAATGTCATCGGCATATTAGAGGGAGAAAATCAGTTCTTGCAAAAGCAGCTTAACGAAAGTAACACAACGGAAAAAATCACCGCCAGTGCGAAAGAAGACGTCGATAAACTTGCACAGTTACTTGAGGAAAAAACCGCTGAATATAATAGGCTTTATGGCAAATATGTTGCTATGGAAAAAGAATATTTGGCCAATTTTGCTGAACTCAATCGTTTAAAGGAATCAAAGTCAGCCTGATGCTGTTGCTGTAACTAGATCCCCAGAAGCGAAGCATCGAGGTCTGATTCGTGCAGCAATATTTCAATGGCTGCCATATTCGCACGCTGGATGGGTTTGCCATCGACAGCACTGAGTGGAATGGGTTGCCGCTTGCTGACGGGAAAGACGATCACTTCGACGCCAATGCCGTTGGCGACAAAACGGTAACCGGGGAAGCTGTGATGTTCGTCGATGCCGATGCGTAAGGTCTTATCAGCGATGTCAAATGGGATGTGATGTTCCATCAGCACAAAACTGATGTCTTCGGCAGTATCGGTAAACACATGCAAGGTAACGGGGCTGTTCACATCAGCGGTACCGCTCAACACCGGGCCGACCAGGCGTGGTTCATACGCGGTAAAAAAATTCATTGCTTGCAACGCGGTTTCACGCAACTGGCGCAAGAGTTGTGGTTGCGCCCGGCTGCGAAACAGGCGCTGGTATTCCACCAAGGCCTGTTCAATTTCCTGATTGCTGGGCAACTGCCGTGTGTCATGCGCACCGAGATGATGTGCCGCCTTGCGTTTGGCCAACAGAAAATCGTGGCTGCCGGATTCAATGATAATGCGTGCGGCTTCCTGCGCCAACCGCTGGCGCATTTGCCGTTCACGCGAGGAAGAGGAGTGCGACATAAACCTGTCTTTTAGAAAATTTGATCGGTGATGTCCGATTGCGGCTGATGCTGATTATTCGGGTCAGGGATATTCTTGGAACGATGTGGTTCGGTGGGTACCTGATCGGCCGTGAAAAATTCAAATATTGCATCAGGGTCATCCGCCGTGGTGGGCTGGCCGCTGTTGGCATTGATCCGTACCGAGACCATTCTGGGGGGTTGAGCCAGCGGTATTTCCGGACGGTTTTGTAATGCGGGACGCATAAAGTCCATCCACATGGGTAACGCGGCCTTGGCGCCGGTTTCCTGGTTACCCAGCGGTTTGGGGTCGTCAAACCCCACCCAACTGATGGTGACTATCTCACGGTTAAAACCCGCAAACCAGGCATCACGTTGATCGTTGGTGGTACCGGTCTTGCCCGCCAGATCATTTCGACCCAGGGCACGTGCAGCGATGCCGGTCCCTGAGCGGATCACATCGCGCATCATTGAGTTCATTAAAAAAACCGTTTGCGGGCTGATCACGCGCGGTGCCAGTAAACGAGGCGGCGGACCTTCGCTGCGATCCAGCTCCAGTTGAATTTGTTCATCGATATCGCGTTGTTCATTACTGAGTGGTAGTAGAGGTAATTCATCGGGTTCGTCGACCTTGGCGCTAACAGGTTGGACGTTGTCCGCTAGCGGCGCGGTGGGGGTGGGGACTATCGTTATATCTGGTGGCGCAATTTCAGTTTGTGCCATCGCGGCCACGTCTGCTGCAGGCGTTTTCTCCTCAACGTTCTCTGGGATGCAATTGGGGCAAACACGCAAGGGGTTCGCCACATGGACCACGGTTTTATCTGGACCGACGATGTACGCGATGTAGTAGGGTTCGATGCGAAAGCCACCATTGGCAAACACGGTAAAGCCACGCGCCAGTTCGAGTGGGGTGACACTACCGCTACCCAGGGCTAGCGATAGATCCCGCGGCAAGATCGCTTTTTCAAAGCCAAATCGGCGCACGTAGTTCAGTGCGTAGCCGATGCCAATGTCGCGCAACAGTCGAATCGAGACCAGGTTACGCGATTTGGCGAGCGCCTGACGTAAGCGCGTAGGGCCATAGAATTCGCCGCTGTAGTTTTCGGGTCGCCAGGTATCTTCCAGTCCCGGTGCATCAAACACGACCGGCGCATCGTTGATAATACTCGCGGCATTAAAGCCTTTATCCAAGGCGGCAGAATAAACAAAGGGTTTAAAGCTTGAGCCGGGTTGGCGTTGTGCCTGGGTGACGCGGTTAAATTTACTTTGGTAATATTCAAATCCACCAATCAAGGCCTGGATAGCGCCATCATCAGGATTTAACGAGACCAGTGCGCCCGTCACATTCGGTACTTGTGCCAGCCAGGAGCAGCCGGACTGATCTTGGGCAACATATATGATGTCACCGGGCTTGAGGACATCTTTGGCGGATTTCAGCTCGGGACCCAGGCGGTTGTCGTCAATATATTTGCGTGCCCATTCCAGGTGACTCCAGGGCAGGTAGGCGATCTCATTATTCTGCGTATAGGCATAGGCTTCATCGTCATCGACCTGAAATACCATTGCCGGGATAAGGCCGCCAATACTTTCCATGTCCGCCAAGGTCTCACGCCAACCGCTGACATCGGTCATACCGGCGGTTTTAAACAAATCGATATGTTGGATACGACCACGGTAACCGTGACGCCGGTCGTAGGCCAATAAGGCATTACGTAGTGCGGTGTTGCCGATTTGTTGCAGGTTGGAATCGATGGTGGTGTAGACCTCAAATCCAGAGGTGTAGGCCTCGTTGCCATAACGGGCCAACATCTCGGCACGAACCATCTCGGCGACAAAGTGCGCCTCGACCTCAACGGCCTGGCCATGCATGCTGGCGATATCGGTTTCGGCCTGTGCTGCTTCAAATTGTTCATCGGTAATGTAGTTGAGTTTGTGCATACGCTTGAGCACATGATTCCGCCGAGCCACGGCGCGTTCCTGGCTGGTGATGGGGTTGGCGCGCGAGGGGGCCTGCGGCAAGCCTGCCATCATCGCAGTTTGTGCCAGGCTTAATTCGCCCAGCGCCTTACCGTAATACACCTGGGCGGCGGCAGAAAAGCCATAGGCGCGTTTGCCCAGGTAAATTTTGTTGAGGTACAGCTCCAGGATTTCGTTTTTGGTTAGCTGGGTTTCAATCTTGAGCGCGAGGAAGATTTCACTGATTTTGCGCATATAGGTTTTTTCGCGGCTCAGAAAAAAATTGCGTGCCACCTGCATGGTGATAGTGCTACCACCCTGGGATTTATCCCCCTCAGTGACTTGGTTAAGTATTGCGCGCAAGATGCCTTTGTAGTCCACACCGGGGTGCTCGAAGAAGCGATCATCTTCTGCAGCGATGACGGCATGAATCAACGGTTCGGGAAAGTCCTGATATTTTATTGGGTTACGCTTCATTTCGCCGAATTCAGCAATCAGCTGGCCACTCCGGGTAAAGACCCGCAAGGGGACCTGGAGACGTATGTCATCGAGCGATCCGATATCGGGTAGCTTCGGTGCTACGTAAAGGTAAAGTCCGAGCAGGCCCAGGACGCCAATAAGAAACAGGCTCAGCAGGGTGACACCGCTATAGATGAGGGTCTTTTTTATGACGGGTTTCACAGTACGAGATCCAGGGCAAGGCGTTACAATTCAAACATTCCAGGTAAAAGTCCCTGAGTACGACCGAGGGCAGGGTAAGTATATCCGTCAGCGCAATTTAAGACTATGTACCATTTGTATTTATCTTTGTGATGACCTATAGTTGACTCTGGTAGTTAATGTAACAATGTACATATGTGATCTAACCCCCAGGGATATATAAGAAAATCATGGCGCTCGGCGACCTTTTTAAGCCCTCAAACCCAACAGTGATTGGGCTGGATATCAGTTCTACTGCGGTGAAGCTATTGGAATTAGGCCGTAGCGGTGATCGGCTGCGTGTCGAATCGTATGCCGTGGAGCCATTGCCACCCAACTCGGTAATTGAAAAAAATATTTCCGATGTTGAAGCCGTGGGTGAGGCAATCAAACGTGCCGTTAAGCGATCGGGTACACGTACACGGTTTGCGGCAGCGGCGGTATCCGGCTCGGCGGTTATTACCAAAATGATCTCAATGCCCGCTTCTTTATCCGAAGATGAAATGGATCAACAAATCCAAATGGAAGCGGACCAATATATTCCCTACCCGCTGGAAGAAGTAAATCTGGATTTTGAGGTGATCGGGCCATCCAAGAATGATTCCGAACGTGTGGATGTGTTGTTGGCGGCATCACGCAGTGAAAACGTGGAAGTGCGCGTCGCTGCCATTGAATTGGCGGGATTAAAGGCGCGCATTGTGGATGTTGAGGCCTATGCGATGGAAAATGCCTTTTCGTTGCTCGCCTCGCTGTTGCCGGAACAAGGTATCGATCAAACCATCGCGGTGATTGATATTGGCGCGACAATGACCACGCTGAATGTGCTGCATGACCTGAAGACTATATATACCCGCGAGCAGGTGTTTGGTGGCAAGCAATTGACTGAAGAAATTCAACGCCGTTATGGTTTGTCTTACGAAGAAGCGGGTATGGCAAAACGTCAGGGCGGCTTGCCTGACAACTACGAACCCGAAGTGCTTGAGCCGTTTAAAGAGGCCATGGCGCAACAGGTTAGCCGTTCGCTGCAATTCTTTTTTTCGTCCAGTCAATATACCCAGGTTGATCACATTGTCTTGGCCGGTGGCAGTTCTATGATTCCCGGTGTAGACGAATTAATTGCGAATAAAATCGGTGTGCATACGTCGATCGCCAATCCATTTACCAATATGGTTATCGCCTCACGTGTTAAGGCGCAAAGCTTGAGTAATGATGCGCCGGCGTTGATGATTGCGACCGGCCTTGCCATGCGGAGCTTCGACTAATGGCAAAAATTAACCTATTACCCTGGCGGCAGGAACGACGCCGAGAACAACAACGGCAATTTTTTACCTTGATGGGATTGTCGGCGGTATTGGTGGTGTTAGTGGTAATCGCCGTGTATTTGGAATACACGCGGCAGATTGGCGTGCAGCAGTCGCGGAACAAATATCTGAGGGATTACTCGACGAAGCTGGATGATCAGATCAAGGAAGTCAGCGAGCTGGAAGCGAAGAAGTCGCTCATGGAACAACGTATGGAGGCGATTAAAACTCTGCAACGTAACCGTCCGGAAATGGTACATTTATTTGACGAACTCGTGCGTATTATTCCCGAGGGCGTCCATTTGCTGAGCTTGAAGCAATCAAGTAATAGTCTTGATTTGATTGGGTTTGCGCAATCCAATGCGCGGGTATCGTCATTTATGCGCAACATTGATCAGTCGATGTGGTTCACGGAACCGCAATTGATCAGTATCGAGGAAGATCTAAAGTCCAAAGAAGCCTCGATCAAATTCACACTCAAAGCCAAACACATAAATAAAACCGAACAGGCCGCGACGGCAGCGTCTGCAATGGACGCAACCGGCAAGCCCAGTACCAGTACAACACTGCCGCCGACGGTAACGCCGGACGCCTCAAAACCGACGGGTACTCCGCCCGTTAATCCAGTCACTGACAAACCTGCACCAGCCATGGATAACACCAAACCGTTACCCGTGACCGATGGTGGCAAGCCGGCCGCGGAGAAAAAACCGTGAAGAATGTCGATTTAGGTAATCTGGATTTCAACAATATCGGCGCGTGGCCGATGCCATTAAAAGTGACGTTGGTCGTTATTGTCAGCGTGATCGTCGCCGTGGCGGGATTTTTCCTGTTTATCCAGGGGCAACGCACGGCGTTACAGCTACATGCACAACAGGAACAGACACTCAAACATGAGATTGAAGGCAAACAAGCCAAGGCAAACAACCTGGAACAGTTACGCGATCAGATCGTTAAGATTCAGGATATTTTAAATACCATGGAACGGCAATTACCGAAGAAGACTGAGGTAGATGCCCTGCTCAATGACATCTCCGAAAAGGGTATTGGTAACGGTGTGAAGTTCCAATTGTTCAAGCCACAGGCGGAGCGTTTTAACAATTCCATTGCCGAATATCCGATTCAAATGAAGGTGACCGGGTCATACCACGAGTTCGGAGGTTTTGTCAGCGATGTGGCAGCGTTACCGCGAATTGTCACACTACATGATATCAACATTGTGGATGACAAGAAGTCAAAGAAACTGACCATGGAGCTGGTTGCAAAGACATACCGCTATCTGGAAGCTGAGGAATTACAATCGCAGCAACAGAAAGCCAAGACCGATAAGATCAAGAAATAGTGATAACCCGAAAACATCACGGTGCCGATGCGATGACGATCAGTTCTCTTAGAATACAGCGCACCAACAGGTTTGGACTGTTGGGTATGTTGCTGCTAGTTACTTTGGCAGGTTGTTCGTCGCAACAACATGGCGACTTGGATCGTTGGATTGCAGACACCAAAGAGCGTACCAAAGGTCAGGTCGGCCCGATGCCTGAAGTGAAGACCTATGATGCTTACGCCTATCAAGCCAAAGAATTACGTGACCCCTTTACCGCGTATCAGGAAGAGCCGCAAGAACAGACACAAACCCAGGGTGGTCCAAGACCGGGTTGGGTGCGTGAGGCACTGGAGCAATTTCCACTGGATGCACTGTCATTTGTCGGCACGTTGGAAAAAAATAATGTGCAGTGGGGCTTGGTGTCAGGGCCGGATAACACAATTTATCGTGTCCAGGTGGGTAATCACTTGGGCAAGAATTATGGCGAGATCGTTTCGATTACGGAGCGGGCGGTTATTTTGAAAGAGTTAATACCAAATGGTTCGGGTGGGTGGGTCTCGCGTGAGGCTTCGCTGGCCTTACCTGAATAGGTCGAAGGAGTCTGTTATGAAAATGCTGGCTAATGTTTCACGTTATATGGGTGCTCAAGTGGCGGCGACCGTGTTTGCCCTTGGGTCATTGACGCTCAGTACTAATGCGCAGGCGGCGGCCTTGGAGGACATAACATTTAGTTCACTACCCGGTGATCAAGTTGAAATTGTCCTGCATTTTAATGCGGAGCCACCTGAGCCCGGCAGTTTTACGGTTGATGATCCTGCGCGTATCGCCTTGGATTTACCTGGTACAACACTCAATGTGAAAAACAAAACGATCAATGTTGGCGTCGGCCCGGCGCGTAACATCAGCGCGGTAGATGCAGGCGGCCGTGCGCGGGTGGTGATCAATCTAACCAAGCTGGTTTCCTATGATACGCAGCGTAAGGGCAATAATTTAGTGGTTACGTTAGGGGCCGCCGCGGGCAGTGCAAGCGCCTCGGCGAGCCCTGCCAAGTCCAGCGGCGCAGCAGTGCGCACGGCGACAGGCAACACCATTCAAGGTGTTGATTTTCGCCGTGGTGATAAAGGCGAAGGTCGTGTTGTGGTGACGGTGGCCGATCCGAATACGGCGATTGATATGTCGCGCCGTGGTGATCAGGTGATCGTCACGATTAAAAATGTCAGTTTGCCGGATGAATTGGAGCGGCGCCTGGATGTCATGGATTTTGGTACACCGGTACGGACAGTGGACGCCTCTGCACATGGCGGTGATGTACGTATTGTTGTTGCCGGTAGCGGTCAGTTTGATCACTTGGCGTATCAAGCCGACAACCATATCACCATTGATGTCAAAAAATACGAAAAATCCAAGGAAGAAGAGGCTAAAAAGAAAAGGAAACAGGAATATACCGGCGAACGGTTATCACTGAATTTTCAAAATATTGAAGTACGCGCAGTGTTGCAATTGATTGCCGATTTTACCGGAGTCAACATGGTGACCAGCGATGCGGTGAAAGGTAACGTCACCTTGCGCTTGAAAAATGTGCCATGGGATCAGGCGCTGGATATCATATTAAAGAGCAAGGGCCTGGATAAGCGCCAGAAGGGTAACGTAATTCTCGTAGCCCCCAGTGCGGAAATTGCTGCGCAAGAAAAACTGGAACTGGAGGCACAAAAACAAGTGAAAGAGCTGGCGCCGTTGGTCAGTGAGAGTATTCAAGTGAATTATGCCAAGGCCAGTGACATGGCGAAACTCCTGCAGTCCAAGGGCAATTCACTGGTCTCCGAGCGTGGTAATGTGACGGTAGATCAACGCACTAATAAACTGTTAGTGCAGGACACCGCGCAAAATGTCGCCCAAATTGCGGCCTTGGTGGAAGAGCTGGATGTGCCGGTGCGTCAGGTCTTGATCGAAACACGAATAGTGCTGGTGGGTACCAACTTCAGTAGAGATCTGGGTGTGGCGTTTGGTATTGGCAAAAACTCCATCTCCGGTGGTAACCGTGTGGTGACCTTGGGCAGTGGCTCAGCGGCGCATGATGTTGCCAACACCACGACGACGGTGCCTTCTTACGGTGAAACACTCAATGTTAACTTGGGTGTTCCAAGTGCGGCGGGGCGGATTGGTCTGGCGATTGCGCGTCTGCCTTTTGGCACCTTGTTGGATTTGGAACTCTCCGCTTCCGAGGCAGAAGGCCGGACTGAGATTGTATCGAGCCCTAAGGTCATCACCTCCGATCAGCACAAGGCAAAAATTCTGCAAGGTCAGGAAATACCGTATCTCACCGCAAGTTCCAGTGGCGCAGCAACGATTCAGTTTAAGGAAGCGGTCTTGAGCCTGGAGGTGACACCACAAATTACCCCGGATGATCGCATCAACATGGACCTGCGCGTAACCAAGGACTCGCCGGATTATGCACGTGCCATCTTTACCGGACTTGGGGGTTTGAGCGCACCGCCCATTAATAAACAAGAAGTGACGACCCTGGTGTTAGTCGACAATGGCGAGACCATCGTTTTGGGTGGCGTATTTGAACAAACCAAGACCAACAATGTGACGCGCGTGCCGCTGCTCGGTGATTTGCCCTTGATAGGGGCTTTGTTCCGTAACAAGAGTGAACAAGATGATAAATCGGAGTTGCTGATCTTTGTCACACCCAAGATCATCCGCGAGAACGCCAAGATTTAAACCTTGCAGCGGTCGATGGGGCTGACATGAGGCCCATGCAAAGTATCTTTCTGGTTGGGCCGATGGGCGCGGGTAAAACGTCCATCGGTCGGCAACTGGCCGAGTTCCTGCAATACCAATTCCTTGATAGTGATCACGAGATCGAAGCACGTTCCGGTGTCACCATTCCCTGGATCTTTGATGTCGAAGGTGAGGCAGGTTTTCGCCGACGCGAACAGGCGGTGCTCGACGAATTAACGCAACAGCCATCGATTGTCCTGGCCACTGGCGGGGGCGCAGTGATTGGTGAGGTTAACCGCCAGCACCTGCGGCAACGCGGTATTGTCGTCTACCTGCAAGCCGATATTGATAGTCTGGTGGCGCGCACCCGCCACGACAAGAATCGACCATTACTGCAAACCACCGATCCACGACAAACGCTGACGCAATTACTCAGCCAGCGCGAAGCCTGGTATCAACAGGTGGCCGACATCGTCTTTGACACCCGCAGCCAGGATGTCAAATCCGTGGCTAAGGCCTTGTATGATCAACTCACCGCGATCAACAAGTAACGACATTATCCGCAATATTTCCTATAATTGACCTCATTTCACAGCACAGCAGAAAGCCGGTCATGCAAACTTACCACGTCGACCTGGGCCAACGTCGTTACCCGATCTTCATCGGACCCGGATTATTGGGCCGTGCCGAGCTGGTTGCACCCTATGTCACCGGTACTCAGGTGTTGATCGTCACCAATGAAACGGTTGCGCCACTGTATCTGTTTAAAACCCAGGCTGCTTTCGCGGCCTATCAATGTG
>JANNJI010000118.1:0-1258 GCA_031405795.1 Gammaproteobacteria bacterium | reverse complement strand
CCCTCGGCCGGGTCGTACACGTTGTGGAACGGTACTCGGCTTTAACACTGTATTGCAGTTTGTTATCCAGGCGTTGTTTGAACTTTGCCCAGAGACTCGCCTCTTGTGTCGATTCTACGGCTTGGTAAGTGCGGTTAATTTGGGATAACTGTCCCCCGCCGCTCAATGTTACCTTATTATCAAATTTGTAATCGGTGTTCACCTTGAATTTCTGCTGACGAAAGCCATAGGGGAAATTGGCGCGTGGTGTGGCTGTTACTGCATTATCGGCAGTCACATAGGTGTAGGTGTTTCGCGCTGTCGAATTATCCTGTTCATGATGTTCATAGATCATATGCCAGGCTTGCGCGGGGCTGTTTTGCCAGTGGGCAGCCAGATTGGTATTAAACACCACCACTTTTCCGTTTAAAGAATTCTGCGGCAAGGCTGGCAGAGTTAAATCACCATTCACGGTATAAGGCAAAAAGGCCTCATCTTGTTTCAGTTGTGCATAGGAAAACAAACCCGTGAGCTGCACATCCTTCATCCCCAGATAATTGCCGGTGAGGAGAATTTGTTGTTTGCTGTTATCCGGCTCCGTTCCGGCCTGACCTTGTGGCGCACCGGTTGGCGCGTCATAAGCATTCTCCCAACGAAAGAACTTGTTCGCATTTTCAAACTTGGAATGGATTAAAGCAATCTGACCATTGAAGTCGGCAAAATGATAGTTCGCCTTGAGTTCGATATCGTCGGTGGTGTAGTCAACCGGTTTGGGGAGGATCACGGCGTGATTAAAACCAAAACCAAACGCCGTAGGTTGATTACCCTCCTTGGTCTGGCGTTTAAACCAGGCTTCATAGGACCATCGCGTGGATGAGATATATTCCCCTCCCAAGGTGAAATGCCGACGCTGGGTGGAAAAATTTACCGCGTGCAGATCAGTGGCAAGGGTCGTAAAACCGGCCGTGCTGGCCGCGTTGACCCAACCGGCGGGTAAGGTCTGGGTTGTGTCACCGCTGTAGGGTGTGCGGCCTGTATCCAGGTTATAGCGGGTGATTTGGTCAATCTCCAGATTGAGCTTGTACTGTCCCTGCCTGCCGCCTTCTACTCCGAATGAAGGCGATTCCAGGCCAAGATTATTGGCGCGAATATCCCAATAATTTCCCTGATTATCCCGGTAGAGGGCGCTCACATCGCCATCAAGATAACTCCCCTTCTCATTTAACCCGTTATATTCACCAAACTTGAAAGAATCATTGCTGACATAACCCAGGCCGAG
>JANNJI010000117.1:0-3139 GCA_031405795.1 Gammaproteobacteria bacterium | reverse complement strand
GTTTTGCCATCAGCAGCAATGGCACCACGGTGGGTGAGCCGGGTCAGGGCGGCAATGGCGGTCTTCACCAGCCAGTGGCTAGATTTGCCATCCATATGGGCAATCAAACCGAAGCCGCAATTATCGCGTTCAAATTCCGGTCGATACAAACCATGTTTTTCTAATTCTTCAGTGATATGGCTCATACTGCTCGCCTTGTCCCGCAGGACGGTCTTCCTTCCACTCAAAAAAGGGCCAAGCAGTATACAGTCAGCGCCAGTGGGGCTCAATGACCCTAATGGTAGGTAACAATGGATAGAGCGAAAAACCAGATGATTTACCCGAGTTTGTTATGCTTCGCCCAGCACCATCAGCGCCCAGATACCGCTTACACCGAGTTATTTCGCCCTGCGGTCTAAATTTATCGTAACAATACTCTGCAACTCATTCGGCGCCGGATTCACTTTCGTTGCAGTTGCCAAGCCCTTATTGCTACCGCAAAGGTCTTGTTTTATTTAAATTCTCTATCCTGCGGGCCAGCACTAAGAGAAATATTTTCCATGAAAGGAGAATGATAATTGTAGGGATTCACTGACTTGTCGTGGCTTGCAGAAGCGGGTATCTTTGACAACGGTTACCACTGAATTTTCTTTAGCGGTTACTGCATTATCACAACCACACCATGGAAAGGATACCATGTCACTTGCCGTAGTTTATAGTCGCGCCCAAGCAGGTATCAGTGCGCCGCCGGTGACGGTGGAGGTTCATCTCAGCAATGGTCTGCCGGGGATGTCGATTGTCGGTCTGCCGGAAACGGAGGTGAAGGAAAGCCGTGATCGGGTACGTGCAGCGTTGTTAAATACCCAATTTGAATTTCCCGTCAGACGCATCACTATTAATCTTGCCCCCGCCGATCTACCTAAGGAAGGCGGCCGTTTTGATTTGCCCATTGCCATCGGTGTGTTGTGCGCCAATGGTCAACTGCCGCAAGCCATTTTGCGCGACTATGAATTCATCGGAGAGTTAGCGCTGACCGGTGAGTTACGATCAGTACGCGGTGTATTACCTGCGGCAATCAAGGCACGGCAGCAACAACGCACGCTGGTCATTCCCAAACAAAATGCGCATGAAGCGGCGCTGGTCAGTGGCGTGCGTGTCCTGGCGGTAGAAAATATTCTGGAACTCTGCGCGCATTTAACTGGCAGGCAACCATTGGCAGAAGTATCCGAACGTCCGGCACAAATCAGTACCATAACGTTACCGGATCTCAATGAAGTTGTCGGCCAGACACGCGCCAAACGCGCATTGACCATCGCCGCCGCTGGTGGTCACAGTTTATTGTTTTATGGCCCGCCCGGCAGTGGCAAAACCTTGCTAGCGCAACGTCTGCCTGGCATCTTACCGCCGATGCAGGAAGCCGAGGCCTTAGAAACCGCCGCGATTTATTCTGTGAGTCACGCGGGTTTTCATTCGGATCAATGGCAGCAACGCCCCTTTCGTTCACCACATCACACCGCATCCGGCGTGGCCCTGGTGGGTGGCGGCAGTAATCCGCGTCCCGGTGAAATTTCCCTGGCACATAACGGCGTGTTGTTTTTGGATGAACTGCCGGAGTTTGATCGCAAGGTGTTTGAGGTGTTGCGTGAGCCATTGGAGTCCGGCGTGATCACGATTTCACGCGCCGCACGTCAAGCGGAATTTCCGGCGCGCTTTCAACTTATCGCGGCGATGAACCCCTGTCCGTGTGGTTATCTCGGCCATCCCACCCAACGTTGCCATTGCACACCGCAGCATATTCAACGTTATCGTGCGCGGATCTCCGGACCCTTGTTGGATCGCATTGATATGCATATCGAGGTGCCACCAGTACCGCTGGCCCACTTACATGCTAAACATAGCGCCGAGTCCAGCGCGACCATCCGCGCCCGCGTCTGCGCTGCACGGCAACACCAACAACAACGCAGTCACAAGGCCAACGCAGGTTTAAACCGCAAGGAGATTGAACAAGTCTGTGTGTTGGATGAGGCGATGCGGCAGTTTCTGGATCGCGCCATCACCAAACTGGGATTATCGGCACGCGCCTATCATCGGATCCTCAAGGTTGCACGCACCATTGCCGATCTCGCCGATACCGACAATATTGCCATGGCCCACATCACTGAAGCGTTGTCGTATCGGCAGTTGGATCGGGTGGCAACTATCGCCGCACCGCATCCAACACCAACTGTCTGATCCAAAATGATGAGTTCCGCATAAATTACAATAAATCAGCTGTGTTATATATTTCAACCCGTGATATGTCCCTAGGCGCAAGCACCAAGCCCAGATAGTTTTCATCCGGCGACAGTTTCACGCTCTCAATGCGGTGGGTATAAGGTAATATCTGTTTAAGCAACCCTTGTTCGGGGTTTAATCTGAGCAGGCCGCTCTTCTCGGTGCCCAGCCATATCCGATTGTGCTTATCTGGCAGACACGCCGTGACGTTCAGCTCGCTGCGCCATTGTTTCTGTATTTTCAGGTCTTCATCGAGCCAGACCATTGTATGATCCGCGAGTGCGGCAAATACCTGATGATTTAGCAACAAAACCCAACAGGCAATCCGTGAACGGGGTTCGAAGGTGGCTCGTGTCTTGTTGTTGCCTAGTTGACTCACGGCTATTTCATCCATCCAGTAGCCCTCGTCGCCCGTCCAGAAACTATCGACGATAGTCCCGTAACTGCGATAGAGGCGCTTGTCGCGACCGAACTGGAGCTGGCTTGTTTTCCTTTCAGCAGGCAGCCATTCAATTTGTTTCGTCTGCAGGTCTAGCCATTGTATGCCGGACAACGCGCCAAGCGCAAAATAGCGGCCATCCGCGCTAAACGCCGCGCTGCGTTGGACGGGATCATCGTCGAGTTCCATTATTTGTTCCGCCGTCGTCACGTCCCACAAACGATTGTCAAAAAACAAGACCTTGCCATCCAGCGACGAGAGGGTATAGCGGCTGTAACTGCGAACTGGCTTAAACGACTGCACCCATTTGCCCGTGGCCAGATCCCATATATCTGCACGGTTCTCGTCTGCCTGCACGAAGAGTCTTCCCGCGCTGTCTGTTTCAGCAAAAAACCCCGACCCGTCTGGCGCTTGTAAAAAAGTATGGATGTCCTGTTGAGTGACGAC
>JANNJI010000116.1:0-3592 GCA_031405795.1 Gammaproteobacteria bacterium | reverse complement strand
CCACATCGACGACGAGACGCTGTTCAAGACGATGCAGGTCGCCGCCGACAACGGCTCGCTCGTCATGGTCCACGCGGAGAACGCGGACGCGATCGACGTGCTCGTCAAGGAGGCAGGCGGCGAAACATGACAATCCGGTGCCATTCCGTCTTCTCCTGCGCCGCCCCTGTCGCCTTATCTTTCCAGGTCTCTGAGGTAGCGATAGTGATGGTGGCCACAGCCTGGCCATTGGGCATGTAGCGCATTTCCGGGTCTTTCCCCAGGTTACCGATCAACATGACTTTGTTTAACGTTCCTTTTGCCATAATCCCCCCTTTG
The DNA here is from genome assembly GCA_031405795.1 of Gammaproteobacteria bacterium. GTDB lineage: Bacteria > Pseudomonadota > Gammaproteobacteria > UBA6429 > Thiohalophilaceae > JACQBC01. The sequence goes on along the minus strand of JANNJI010000116.1, from coordinate 3,274 downwards.
GGTTGATTGTTTGTCTGTTACGTCGCCGGATCATTCGGGGCCAAAGAGTACTTATACAATTGCTCTTTGTCCAAGGCTTTCTGATCGACTTTGAGATAGGCCACCCCATCCTCAGGGATAACGACGGCCTCAGCTACACCGCGTATCGAGGTCAGCTCCCGCGCTAACAACTGGGCCTGCGCCGCCGAGACCGGGCCTACGTAGAGCAACTGGCTGCTCAGGTAATTAGGTTGTCGCATCGACAGGGCAACGCCCAGCCACACCACCAGCAGCACCCCATTTAGCAGAAATACCGCCGCGGGTTCGTAATGCCCACTGATCCACCCAGCCGATACCGCACCCAGAAAGGCACCCATGAACTGGCTGGTGGAGAAAGCGCCCATGGCCGTGCCTCGATGCGCGGGTGGTGCAAACTTGGCAACCAGCGAAGGTAAGCTGGCCTCCAGAATGTTAAATCCGGTAAAGAACAGCCCCAGCAGCGCGACCAATATCCACCAATGCAGCACCGACACCCAGAGGCCAAACGACGCCAATACCAGGAATACCACCGCCAGAATAAACACCTGTTTAAGCTGACGCTTTTTCTCCCCCAGGAGGATAAAAGGTAATACTAACAAAATGGCCATGACCATCATCGGCAGATAGACCTGCCAATGCTGATCAACCATCACGTTGTGTTGTTTTACCCAAATTAACGGCAAGCTAAAAAAGGTGCCGGTCATCACAAAATGCAGGATCAACACGCCGACATTCAGCCGTAGCAATTGCCCATCACCCAGGACTCGTCCTATCCATGACCATTCCACCTCGGTATCCCGGTGAAAACGAGCCACTTGCAGCTTAGGGATATAAAACCAAATGAGCGCGAACGCGCCCGCCGCCAGCACCACCGTTACCCAGAAAATTCCTTTGATGCCCGCAAACCCCGCTAACAATGGCCCAAGAATAATGGCTAAGGTAAATGAGGCGCCAATACTGCCACCGATCAGGGCCATGACCTTCAGGCGGTGTTCTTCACGGGTGAGATCAGCGGCCAGGGCCATTACCGCACTGGCGATGGCCCCCATGCCCTGCATTGCCCGTCCCAGGATGACACCCTCAATGCTATCGGACATGGCCGCCACCACACTGCCGATGGCGAACATGACCAGCCCGCCCAATATAACGGGACGACGACCAATGCGATCCGATAATCTGCCCAACGGGATTTGCAACAGGCTTTGGGTTAAACCATAAATTCCAATTGCCCAGCCAGCCAAGGTGGAGGTGTAACCGTGCAGGCCTTGCGCATACACCGAAAATACCGGGACGACCATAAACAGTCCTAACATCCGGGTGGAAAAAACCCCCGCCAAAACCATCGCCACGCGTATTTCGGTGGCCGTCATTTTATCTGTGATAGGAGACACGTTACGCTTACCTTATTGTTCTCAATCAAACTGTGCGGGTTTAGTCCGTTTTGCTCCATTCCGGCAAGCGGCGTATATTAGCAGGTTTACTCTGGCCGAGAAGACGTTGTCATGGACAAAATTTCCTTACGTGGTGCACGCACTCACAACCTGAAAAACATTGATCTGGATTTGCCGCGTGACAAGTTGATTGTCATTACCGGCTTGTCCGGCTCCGGCAAATCCTCGCTCGCCTTTGACACGATTTATGCCGAGGGCCAACGCCGTTATGTCGAGTCTTTGTCCGCCTATGCGCGGCAATTTTTGTCGATGATGGAAAAACCGGACGTGGATCACATTGAAGGTCTGTCACCGGCGATTGCCATTGAACAAAAATCCACGTCACATAACCCGCGCTCCACCGTTGGCACCATTACGGAGATTTACGATTACTTACGGCTGTTATATGCCCGTGCCGGTGAACCACGCTGCCCGGATCATAATTTACCGCTCAATGCACAAACCGTCAGTCAGATGGTGGATCAGATCATGGCCCTGCCGGAGGGCACCAAACTGATGTTGCTGGCACCGATCATCGAAGACCGTAAGGGCGAACATCTGCATATCGTTGAACAATTGCGTGCGGATGGTTACGTGCGGGCGCGTATTGATGGCGAGATGGTTGAGCTGGATCAGCCGATCAAAAAAATGGAGCTGCACCGCAAACACACGATTGAGGCGGTGATCGATCGCTTCAAGATCCGTGAGGATATCCAACAACGGCTGGCCGATTCGCTGGAGACAGCCTTGCGGCTAACCGATGGTAAAGTGCACATTGCGTTTATGGAATCCAAACAAGCGGAACTGGTGTTTTCGGCACGCTACGCCTGTCCGCAATGCGGCTACTCAATCAGCGAACTCGAACCGCGCATGTTCTCGTTTAATAATCCCAGTGGTGCTTGTCCGGCTTGTGACGGTTTGGGCGTCAAACAATTTTTTGATGAACAACGCATTGTCAGTCACCCCGAGTTCAGTCTGGCCAATGGTGCCATTCGCGGCTGGGATCGGAATAATTTTTATTACTTCCAGATGCTCACCTCACTGGCCAAACACTACGGCTTTGATATGGATAAGCCGTTTCAGAAATTACCGAAAAAGATCCGTGAGATGCTGTTACATGGTAGCGGTGAGGAAGAAATTAAATTCACCTTTCAGAATGACCGTGGGCATAAAAGCATTAAACAGCATCCATTCGAGGGCATTATCCCGAATATGCAACGGCGTTATCGCGACTCTGAATCACCGATTATCCGCGAAGAATTATCCAAATACATGAGCCAGCACATCTGCCCGGAGTGCGCCGGGTCTCGGTTAAACAAAGCAGCACGCCATGTCTATCTGCATGACCAGGCCTTGTCGGATGTCACGCATATCTCCATCGAACAATGCCACGCCTTTTTTAGCACACTGACCTTGCCGGGCCGTCGGGGTGAAATCGCCAAAAAGATCGTCAAGGAGGTTAATGACCGGCTCACCTTCTTAATTAATGTTGGTTTGGATTATTTAACCTTGAGCCGCAGCGCTGAAACCCTGTCCGGTGGCGAGGCACAACGGATTCGTCTGGCTAGTCAAATCGGCGCCGGTTTGGTCGGCGTGATGTATATCCTGGATGAACCCTCGATTGGTTTACATCAACGCGATAATGCAAGGCTGCTTGGTACCCTCACCCAACTGCGCGATCTGGGTAATACCGTCATCGTCGTTGAACACGATGAAGAGGCGATCGCCGCGGCGGATCATGTGGTGGATATCGGCCCCGGTGCAGGCGTGCATGGCGGGCACATTGTGGCGCAAGGTACCCCTGCGGATATTATTCAAAACCCAAA
>JANNJI010000115.1:0-2134 GCA_031405795.1 Gammaproteobacteria bacterium | reverse complement strand
CTGCTGCATTGTGTAGATCACGGCAACAACGATAGCAGTTGTTGTTCGACCAGTTCTTTGCGCCAGCCTTGGAATAAATTACCATCGTGGTAGCCGAAAATCAGTCGTTCCAGTTCTTTGCGCGGGGCAATCAGTGAAGCGCAAATACTGTGGCTGTCGGCCAGTTCACGCACACGGTTACTGAGCGTGGTAATTAATTGTCTTTGCTCGGCATTGAAGCTATCCCGGTTGGTGGGGATTGGCCAGGCATCAGCAGGGAGTGCGCGCGCCTGGTTAATGAGGGTGATCAATTCCTCGCCGGCACTGTCAACGAGGGTGGCAGGGATGCTTGTCGTTGCGCGCAGGTCAGACAGTGTTGATAATGGGTTAACACAGAGCTCAATAAGGATTTCATCGCGCACGATCCATTGTTTTGGCCGATTCAAACGTTGTGCGCGTTGCTCACGCCAGGCGGTAAGGGCGCGCAAGATCGCCAGTTGTGCCGGGGTTAAACGTTGTTGACCGCTGACTTGTTGCCAGAGTTGATCTAAATTAATCTGGTAACGCTCGCTGTTAGCTAATAGCTGACCTTCTTGTTCGATCCAGGCCAGGCGCTGTTTGCTCTTGAGGTTGTCACGCAAGATAGGGTATAGGGCGATCAGATAACGTACATCATCGGCGGCGTAATTGATTTGTTCCTGACTCAGTGGCCGTTGACACCAATCGGTGCGGGTCTGCGCCTTGTCGAGTTTGACGTGCAGCAGTTGTTCCACCAGGGTGGCATAACTGATTTGTTCGTGGATACCCAGCAAGCTGGCGGCGATTTGTGAATCGAACAGCGACTGCGGCATGATCTGGTAGTTTTGCCAGATCACCTCCAGATCCTGGCGTGCGGCATGAATGACTTTTGTTATGCGGGGATTTTGCAGCAGCTGTAACAGCGGTTGTAAGTCGCTTATTGCCAGGGGGTCGATACAGGCGACGGTGTCACGGCTGGCAATCTGGATCAAGCCCAGCCGTGCGTAATAGGTTTTTTCCCGGGTAAATTCCGTATCCAGCGCCAAGGCATCCGCGTTTGCCAGGCGGTCACACAACTCGGTCAGTTGGCTGGGGGAATCGACATAACAAATCGTATTTTCTTGCATGAGTGGTGGCGGTATTTAGAGAGGTATTTGTGTATTATACGGCAATCACTACCTGTCACGGGTAATTATTCTTAAACAGATACCGAACAAACAGTGTTAATCCGCTGGCCAGCGATGAGAGCCAAGTGTTGCCCATGTTTAAACCGTTAATCCAGCTATATCTACAGATCATGATTTTGCGTAAGGGACCGCAGGATTTGCCGTACTCACGGGCCTTATTGGCGCTGCTCAGTGTACTGGCGTTTTGCCTGGGCTTGTTCATTATGCTGTTGCCCGATAGCAAGGGGCAGACTCATCCGCTTGAGCAAACGGTGTTGTTCGTACTGGTGCAATATGCGGCGCTGATGGGCAGCGTTTTTCTGCTGTTGAGGATATTAAAATATTCTGCGCGTGTCCTGCAAACCCTCTGCGCATTGTTGGGGGTGGATGTTCTGTTTAATTTGCTGCAACTTGGGTTGTATCTGTTGTCGTTGTTAATGGGAGTGGACAACGCTGCCATCGTCATGTTCAATTATGTATTGATGATCTGGGTCTTGGTCGTTAACGCGACGATTTTACGCCATGCCTTGGCAATCTCGATCCTGGCGGCCGGGGTGTTGGCGTATACACTTTTTTTGTTAAGTCTGTATATCTATTATCAGTTTGGCTTGTTAGGCGGTTAAATGCATATCCATATCTTAGGCATCTGCGGCACCTTCATGGCGGGCATCGCGCTGTTGGCGCGTGCACAAGGTCATCGTGTGTCCGGATCCGATACGAATGTTTATCCGCCGATGAGCACGCAGTTGGCGGATGCCGGTATCGTAGTGAGCGAAGGTTATGACCCGGCGCAATTAAAACCCGTGCCGGATTATGTGGTGATCGGCAATGCCCTGTCACGCGGCAATCCGGCGGTGGAATATGTGTTGAATAATGGCTTGCCGTATATTTCCGGTCCGCAATGGTTAGCGGAGCATCTGTTGCAGGGACGTTGGGTGCTGGCAGTGGCGGGCACCCATGGCAAGACGACG
>JANNJI010000114.1:0-9328 GCA_031405795.1 Gammaproteobacteria bacterium | reverse complement strand
GCGGGGGGCGTGTTTGTTATTGAGGGCGAGGCGGGCATTGGGAAATCGCGCCTGGTGAAGGAAATTATGGATCAAGCCAGCGCCCTGGGCATTGTGACCTACCTGGGCTTGGGCGATGTCGTTGAAAAAGAAAATCTGTACCATGCCTGGCAATCGATTTTTCGCCAGCTGTTGGATGTGGATGAGTTTGCTTCCACTGCGCGTGACCGGCCTTTGAAGAAGATTGTCCGCCTATTGTCCAATCCGGAAATTTTGCTTCAATAAGCTTTACCATAATTTTCTTCGTCTCCTCACAACGGTTATACGTGCTCCAAATTATTTAGGTAGAAATAATCATTAAAAAAGCAGAACGTATGGAATGTAAATTCTAGGGACTACCCTACTCTGGGTCAAGGCACATCTATTCCGATACCAAATTTTTTCTGGTACGATACGGAACTGTTTAATTAGGATTAATTCACGGTTTGGTTATGGAACTCAAAATTGATAAGCTGGTGCGGGGCGTGCGGATTATCGCCGGTGCGGAAGCGAAACAAAGGCGCACCTTACTCAATGGCATGATTCAGCTAGCCGAGGCGGCCGGGTTTTCGGAGATCATTATCCCCAGTCTCGAACCGGCGGAAGTGTATGTTGAGAAGGCCGGGGCAGAGATATTAGGCCAGATGTATGTGTTTGATGATAAGAAAGGCCGGAAGCTGTGTTTGCGGCCGGAAGGTACCGCGACCATCCAACTTGTTGCGGATAAACACTACAAAAGAAACAAGGATGTCAAACTCTGGTACTTCGAGCGTTGCTGGCGTTATGAACGCCCACAAGAAGGTCGCTACCGGGAGTTTTTTCAATTTGGCATTGAGGTAATCAATCCCTCCTCAAGCAATATCACGCGTGAATTGATCAACCTCGCCACCGCCATGGTTTCATTACAAACCAACGAGTTTGAGGTGTTCGATAGCGTTAAACGCGGGCTTTCTTATTATGTCGAAGAAGGCTTTGAGATTATCGTGCCCAGTCTGGGGGCCCAAAAACAAGTTGTCGGTGGAGGACGTTACGCGCAAGGGATTGGGTTTGCGATCGGGTTTGATCGTTTAATGTTGTGCAACCCGGCTAACCCTCCATTTTCAAAAACTGAGTGCTGATTCTCCAGCGTGCAGGTTCATAATTTCCGTCTCTACTACTTCGATAAAAAAGGCACGATCTTCACGTAGCACATCGGTCTTGGCGCGATTTGATTATCGCGCCACTTTGATATGGTGCGCAAGGATTGCATCGTGTAAGAACATCGGAGGCCAAAATACTGATCAAGTAACGTCGTATTTCAGGTTTTTTTCTTACTCAGCAGGTCTTTGAGATTTTTTAACTGCGGCAGGTCTTTCCAGTTTTTGAGATTCTTTAATTCCGCCAGACCTTTTTCGGACAAACTCTTTAAATCCAAGCCTTTTTTCTTTTGTGTCTCCAGTTCGGCCAGACGTGCCTCTTCTGCGGCGATGCGTTCGGCCTCGGCAAGTTCTGCGGCACGATAACGCTGTTCTTCTAACACTTTTTGCCGGATCGTGTCGCGGTGAGCGTCGGTGATATCCAGCTTCATGAAGTCGAGATTTTGCCGGAGTAAATAGCCTGCCAGTTTATCCAAATAGTCATTGGATAATTGTTCCGCCTTGAATACATGGTGGACCATGCCGGGCTTCTCGACATGCCGTAACTGCAAGCGAATGTTGCGCTGTTCAACATCGGCGCGGAACACAGCGGAGGCCATGATCGGGCCTTCAACAATAAATTGCCCTCGGGTCACTTCAAATTGTTCGTTTTTGAATTCTTTACGTTCGTATTTCACGCTGTAACGATCCAGGTCACTGCTATAACTCACAATGCGTTCCTTGGTCTGCACGTCGACTTGTAGCGGCTGAGGCAACGAACAGACAAAACGAAAGATAACCTCCTTCAGCTCCTTGGAACTGTCGATATTGACCTTGTAGTCGCCCTGCTGGAATGTCTGTAGTTTATTGTCCGGCAACACCGGATAGTGGGCGGTGATCTCCGGTTTGACGTAGTTGAGGTTGTTGCACAGCTCATTGAAATAATTATAGATCGTCTGCATGCGCGGCAGCAGTTCCTGCTGATAGAACTCCACATCCGACTGGTTACGGGCTGTTGCGTCTTTTTCTTTTGCCCGTTGCGCCTCTGCCTGGCGCTTTAAATCGTCTAATACGCCCATGTGGATTCCTACAAAATACAGTTCTGTGGAAAAAATGCGTTGTTTGACACGTTTATCGGCAACGCACCCAAGCAACTATAGACAATAGTAGAGAATTTCGCGGTGAACGGGAATGGGTAAACCCCTTCCCTGGTGACAGAAAGGCTAAAACTTCATGTCGTCAAAGAATTTCTTCACCGTATCCAGCCAGGAAGCGGCGCGTGGGCTATGCTGCGCACTGTCTTCCTGTAGCGAGGCGGCAAACGCCTCGAGCTGTTCTTTTTGTTTTTTGTTCAGATGCACCGGGGTCTCGACCTGCACCCGGCACAACAAATCACCGGCGGAACCACCCCGCGCCGAACGCACCCCTTTGCCACGCAGACGAAACAGCTTACCGGACTGGGTCTCGGGGGGAATCTTGAGCTTTACCCTGCCATCGAGGGTCGGCACTTCAAATTCACCTCCCAACGCGGCAGTCACCATGCTGATCGGCACTTCACAAAACAAATCACTGGCGTCGCGGGTAAAGATGGCGTGTTGCCGGACATTGATGTGGACGTATAAATCACCGGCTGGGCCACCTTGCTCACCCGGTTCGCCTTCACCATTAACACGTACCCGATCACCGGTATCCACCCCACCTGGAATCTTAACCGAGAGGGTCTTATGTTTCTGGACGTGGCCCTGACCATGGCATTTAGCGCAGGGATCCGTAATCGTCTTACCCGCACCATGACAGCGGGGACAAGTTTGCTGCAGCGAAAAAAAACCTTGTTGCATCCGCACCTGCCCCACCCCGCCACAGGTCGCACAGGTCGTCGGTGTGGTACCTTTGCGCGCACCACTACCATTACACTCTTCACAAGCAACATGGGTCGGAAAGCGGATATCGACCTTGGTGCCATGCACCGCCTCTTCCAGATTCAAATCCAGATTGTATTGCAGATCGGCGCCACGTAAGACCCGTGAACGTGCACGGCCACCGCCGCCGGCCCCACCGAAAATATCGCCAAATACATCGCCAAATACATCCGCGAAGCTGGCCCCGCCAAAGCCACCTGGACCACCACCCCCTCCACCTGCCGACGCATCGACACTGGCATGGCCAAATTGATCGTAGGCCGAGCGCTTTTGCGGATCGTTGAGGATATCGTAGGCCTCTTTGGCCTCTTTGAATTTTTCTTCGGCTTCTTTGTTATCAGGATTGCGATCCGGATGGAATTTCATGGCCAGGCGCTTGAAGGCCTTTTTGAGTTCAGCCTCGCTGGCATTTTTGGCAACACCCAGGGTTTCGTAGTAATCGCGTTTCATAAAATCCAGTTAAGTATGTGACGAGTAACAAGTCACGAGTGCCGAGGGTTATACAAAGTAATACCGGACCACCTTCGCAAGCGCAGCCCGGTATTTATTGCTGGTCACTCGTCCCTGATTTATTTCTTATCGTTGACCTCTTCGAATTCGGCATCAACGACGTTATCATCCGCCTTGCCCTTGCCACCGGCCGCAGCATCGGCACCAGAAGATGCAGCACTATCAGCACCTTTTTGTGCATAGAGACGTTCCGCCAATACCGCAGATGCCTCACTCAACGCAGTGGTCTTGGCTTGAATCACGTCCAAATCCTCACTCTTGATCACGGCTTCCAGATCCTTGATCGCCGCTTCAATCTTGCTGCGCTCATCCGCGGTAATCTTGTCCGCCAAATCGGTAATCGATTTGCGCGAAGCATGGATCAGGGCCTCGCCTTGATTGCGCGCATTAACCAGCTCGTGAAACTTTTTGTCTTCGGCCGCATGCGCCTCAGCGTCTTTCACCATTTTTTTGATTTCGTCATCCGATAAACCACTGGATGCCTTGATCACAATCGATTGCTGTTTGCCGGTGGCCTTATCTTTGGCCGAAACATTCAAGATACCGTTGGCATCAATATCAAACGCCACTTCAATTTGTGGCAGGCCACGGGGTGATGGCGGAATATCACTTAAATCAAAACGCCCCAGCGATTTATTCGCCGCCGCGCGTTCGCGCTCACCTTGCAATACGTGAACCGTCACCGCCGTCTGATTATCATCCGCCGTTGAAAACACCTGGTTTGCCTTGGTTGGGATCGTGGTGTTCTTTTCGATCAGCTTGGTCATGACGCCGCCCAAGGTTTCGATACCCAGTGATAATGGTGTCACGTCCAATAACAAGACATCTTTGACTTCGCCGCCCAAGACACCGCCCTGGATCGCCGCACCGACCGCCACCGCTTCATCCGGGTTCACATCTTTGCGTGGTTCCTTGCCGAAGAGGTCACGGACGACTTCCTGCACCTTCGGCTTACGGGTTTGGCCACCGACAAGGATGATGTCATCAATATTCTTGACGTCGACACCGGCGTCTTTAATCGCCATCTTGCACGGTGCAATGGTACGGGCGATTAAATCTTCCACCAGCGACTCGAGTTTGGCGCGTGTCAGTTTCATGTTCAGGTGCTTCGGACCGGACGCATCTGCCGTGACATACGGCAGATTAATATCTGTCTGGATGCTGGAGGACAATTCAATCTTGGCTTTTTCCGCCGCTTCTTTGAGGCGCTGTATCGCGAGTGGATCGCCCTTGAGATTAATGCCTTGCTCTTTTTTGAATTCATCGACGATGTGATCAATGATACGCATGTCAAAGTCTTCGCCACCTAAAAAGGTATCGCCGTTGGTGGAAAGCACTTCAATCTGATGTTCGCCGTCGATCTCGGCGATTTCAATAATGGAAATATCAAAGGTGCCACCACCCAAGTCATACACCGCGACTTTACGATCACCTTCTTTCTTATCCATGCCAAAGGCCAAGGCTGCTGCGGTGGGTTCATTGATAATGCGTTTGACATCCAGACCGGCGATACGCCCAGCGTCTTTAGTGGCCTGACGTTGTGAGTCATTAAAATAGGCCGGTACCGTGATTACCGCCTCGGTGACCGGTTCACCCAGATAATCCTCGGCGGTCTTTTTCATTTTTTGCAATACGCGCGCAGAGATTTCGGGCGGCGCCATTTTTTTGCCATCGGCCTCAACCCAGGCATCCCCGTTATCGGCCTTCAATATCTTGTATGGCACCATGTCGATATCTTTCTGCACTTCGGCATCGGTGAACTTGCGACCGATCAAACGCTTGACCGCATACAAAGTGTTCTTTGCATTGGTTACCGCCTGACGTTTGGCCGATTGTCCAACCAATACTTCATTATCCTTGCTAAAGGCAACGATTGACGGGGTGGTACGCGTACCCTCGGAATTTTCAATAACTTTGGGCTTTCCGCCTTCCATTACAGCAACGCAGGAGTTAGTTGTACCCAAATCAATACCAATTATTTTACCCATTGCCCTTCTCCAAAATATGTATAAGTTAATTCAATTTAATCACAAACAGCTGCTTCAATACCTAACAATGTAGGGTTGCCTCCGTTAACTTCAAGTTTATTCCTGACAATTTACCCTATTTCGCAACTTCATCAGCTGATTTGGCGACAATGACCATGGCCGGACGGATCAAACGCTCATTGAGGGTATAACCCTTTTGCAATACTGTCACAACTGTATTGGGTGCCGCATCGCTGGTTTCAACCATGGTGACTGCTTGGTGTTGTTCCGGATTGAAGGGTTGGCCGACGGGATTAATCGCAACCACCTGGAATTTCGCCAAGGCGGTTTCAAACATTTTCAAGGTCAGCTCGGTGCCTTCACGTAATTTATCGATGGCAATCTCAGATGACTGCGCAGCACGAAACCCCATGTGCAGGCTATCAATAATGGGCAAAAGTTCTTGCGCAAACCGTTCCAGGGCATACTTATGGGCATTTTCCAGATCGCGTTCGGTGCGACGGCGGATATTTTCTGCCTCGGCACGGGCGCGTAAGAGCGCGTCCCAGTTTTCAGCAACCTTGGCCTGTGCCTGCTCCAAACGTTGGTTCAAATCTGTAATTTGTGTATTCAGTGCCTCAATATCCACATCAGCGGCAGGATTCGAACCCGCATTGATTCCGCTCTGTGAATTTTCATGATCAGCGACATTGTTGTTAGACATTGTGACTCCGTGCATTTAAAAATCGTGCATTAGCAAATCATTATATGGGTGTCGGCTATGGGTATGCCCTGGCGCTATATGGGGACAACTACTCCGGTTTCAAGACAGCACTGAGTAACTTTGCAGTGACATCCACAATTGGGATAACCCGATCATACGCCATTCGGGTGGGTCCGATCACCCCCAGCACACCGATCACCTCATCATTGACTTTATACGGGGCGGTGACGACCGAACATTCATCCAGGACCTGATAACCGGATTCATCACCGATAAAAATCTGCATCCCCTCTGCCTCGATAGACTGGTCAAGGATATGCAGGATGTCGCGTTTTTGATTAAAAGCATCGAATATCTGCCGCAGTTTATCCATATCGCTCATCTCGGCGTAACTCATCAGGTTAGTTTGCCCGACCAACACATAATCCGGGCGTTGTTGTGCGGCCAGGACTTTGTCGGTAATCGACATGACATTGTGCATAATGCCATGCATCGCATCCCGCGCCTGTTGCATGCTGACAAATAAATGTTCACGAATATGGGTCAAATCCGTCCCGGCAAATTCAGCATTGAGCAGGTTAGCCGCTTGTTGCAATTCGCTTTGGCTAAAATCGCGTTCGGTGTTAATCACGCGATTTTGTACCTCCTGACCGTTGACGACCAGGATTACCAGGATCCGATTTTCCGACAAGCGCAAAAATTCAATGTGCTGCAAGCGCAAGATGCTGCGTTTGGGGATGGTCACTATCCCTGCCAGTCCTGTGATATTGGACAACATCGCGGAAGCTGTGCTAATCAGGTGATCCGTGGACAAATCCGTGATCAGTTCCTGTTTTATTTTCTCCACTTCGGCGGATCGCATCGGTTTGACGGTTAATAAACTATCGACAAACATTCGATAACCACGCACCGTCGGCACCCGCCCCGCCGAGGTATGGGGTGCCTTGATTAACCCCAGCTCTTCCAAATCTGACAGCACATTCCGGACTGTCGCAGGCGATAAATCCATGCCCGAATCTTTGGCCAGGGTCCGCGAGCCCACCGGTTGGCCATCGCGTATATATCGCTCAATTAGCGTCTTTAGTAACGCCTGCGCACGCTCGTTGGTTGGCCCAAGGGGCGACTGCGTAAGACTACGTCGTGACATCCAACACCACCTGCTTGTTTACGGTTTAATACAAGGTCTGACATCGCTCATTGACTAAATTAGCACTCATCCAGTGAAAGTGCTAATAACAAAAGTATCAATGCGGTCTTTATCACGTCAAGCTGAGCGCTATGCATAGCCCCGCCCCGGGCACCTATGTTAACGTTAGGCCGGATTTAGCTAGGGTAGTGGGCATGACGACACAGGCATTTAACACCATTGGCATTATTGGTAAATATGGCGACCCCGAGGTCGCCGATAGCGTGCGCCGCTTGGGTAAATTCCTGCATGCGCGTGGCTGCGAGGCATACCTGGAAACGACCACGGCAAAGTACATTCCGGATCATGGCTTAATCGCGGCCGACATTGACACGATCGGCCAACAATGCGACTTGGCCATTGTGGTGGGGGGTGACGGTACCTTATTGAATACCGCCCGCGCCCTGGTCGATCATAACGTCGCTATCCTGGGTATAAACCTGGGCAGACTCGGTTTTTTGGTCGATGTCTCGCCGGCAGACATGCCGCCGCGCCTGGCCGAGATTTTCAACGGCAATTACCTGGAAGAGCATCGCATGCTCTTAACCGCTACCATTTCCCATGGCAATCAGGAACCGCGCATCAGCGATGCCTTTAATGACGTGGTGATCCACAAATGGGACGTCGCCCGGATGATTGAGACCGAGACTTATATTAACGGCCGCTTGCTCAATCGTATGCGTAGTGATGGATTGATTGTCGCGACCCCCACCGGTTCAACCGCGTATGCTCTATCTGCCGGCGGTCCGATTATCGGGCCGGATATGCATGCCATTGTTGTTGTCCCAATCTGCCCGCACTCGATGAGCTACCGGCCAATCGTCATTGATGGTGACAGTAAAATCGAAATCGTTGTCTGCGACGGACCCCATACCCAGGCACAGGTCACCTGCGACGGCCAGATTAATATGGGTTTAGTATCCGGTGACAAAGTCGTGATTCAAGCCAAAAATAAAACCGTGCGATTGATTCATCCGCTCAAACATGACCATTATCAAATCCTTCGCGCCAAGTTACACTGGGGCGAACAAGTATAATGTGAATACAAGCCATGTTGACCCATATTCATATCTGGAATTTTGCCATCGTTGAAAAACTCGATATCGAGTTTGAACAGGGCCTCACTGTGCTCACCGGTGAAACCGGCGCCGGTAAATCTATTTTACTGGACGCATTGAGTCTGGCCTTAGGTGATCGCGCTGATGCTCATGTCATTCGCCATGGTAGTGACAAGGCAGAAATCAGCGTCAGCTTTAGTACGGACGATGCCCCCAAGGCCGAAGCATGGCTAGTGCAACACGAGATGAATAGTGCTGAAGAATGCATTATTCGCCGCACTGTCAGTCAAAACGGCCCGTCCAAGGCGTTTATCAATGGCATTCCGGCCCCCATACAATTATTACGTGAGCTGGGTGAGATGCTGGTTGACCTGCACGGTCAGCACGAACATCAATCATTACTAAACAAAGATGTGCAACGCGAGTTGCTCGACAACTACGCCGGTCATGCGGATTTACTTGCCAATGTCGCCAGTGCCTATCAACACTGGCGCACCCTGAACAAAGAATACCAACAGCTCAGTCAGGCTGGCCGTGATCGCGATCAACGCATCGACCTGCTGCGTCATCAAGTTAAAGAGCTCGATGCTTTGGCGATCACCACAGGCGAATTTACCCAACTGGAACAAGATCACAAACGCTTGGCCAATGCCAGTCACTTGTTACGGACCGTGCAACAAACGGTGCAGCTATTGGCTGACAATGAAGAAACAGCTATCGAAAATCTGCTGGGGCAATGCGTCAATGATATTCAAGCGCTGGGCCAGACCGATAGCAAACTGCTGCCTCAATCCACATTTAAAGACCGCCGTTGACTTGAAAACACAAACG